>CAPNAQ010000006.1:0-9971 GCA_948663505.1 uncultured Clostridia bacterium
CTTTGTGTTGTTTGTTCATGTAATCAATCAAACCATTTGTTTTAGAGATCATGTAATAATTGTTTTTTATTTTTTATTTTTGGCTTAAACATTCTAATAGTTATATATGAAAATGTAGTACTCAATATTCTAAATATTAAAAATATTAATAATGCTATTAGTATATCTATTATTTGAAATGTTTCTATAGTTTTAATATTATCTATAATCTCATTTATTTGTTGCATTTCTATAGTACCTTTCTAATCACTTATATATTAATTAGTAACTTACTGTTCGAAAAAGAATAATTTATATCTCTATAATCTATTAAGTGGAAAAAAATTGTTATTTTTCACTCTTGTTTATCCCATGTAGTCACGTAATTTTTTACTCCTACTAGGATGTCTCAACTTTCTCAAAGCCTTTGCTTCAATCTGTCTAATTCTTTCACGAGTAACATTAAATTCCTTACCTACTTCCTCAAGAGTTCTAGATTTACCATCCTCAAGACCAAATCTCAACTTTAAAACTTTAGCCTCTCTAGGAGTCAAAGTATTCATAACATCTTCAAGCTGTTCTCTTAAAAGAGTATATGAAGCAGCATCATGAGGAGCAGGACTATCATCATCTTGAATAAAATCTCCCAAATGACTATCTTCCTCTTCACCAATAGGAGTTTCAAGAGATACAGGATCTTGCGCTATTTTTTGAATTTCCACAACCTTCTCTACAGGTATTTCCATTTCAGCAGCAATTTCTTCAGGACTTGGTTCTCTTCCTAATTGTTGTAAAAGATGTCTTGATGTTCTAATCAACTTATTGATTGTTTCAACCATATGAACTGGAATTCTAATAGTTCTAGCTTGATCTGCAATAGCCCTTGTAATAGCTTGTCTAATCCACCAAGTTGCATAAGTACTAAATTTAAATCCTTTTGTATAATCGAACTTCTCTACAGCTTTTATTAATCCCATATTACCTTCTTGAATTAAATCTAAAAACATCATTCCTCTTCCAACATATTTTTTTGCAATACTTACAACAAGTCTTAAATTTGACTCTGATAGTTTCTTTTTTGCATATTCATCACCTTCAAGAATTTTTTGTGCTAATTCAGCTTCTTCTTCAAATGTTAAAAGAGGAATTCTACCAATCTCTCTTAAATACATTCTTACAGGATCGTCAACACTTATTCCATCAAATGTTGCTTCTGTAATTTGGTCTAATTTTAAATCTTCAACTTCTTTTAAATCTTCAATATCTGGTTCTTCTTCAAATTCATCTGGTAATATATCTACACCTATTTCTTCAAACGCATCAAAAACAGAGTCAATTTCTTCTGGATTTACATCATTTAGTTTTGTTGCTAAATCCCCATATGTCATATTTCCATTTTCTTTTGCTTCTTCTATTATTTTTGTTATTTTTTCCTTTTCTTCTTTATTTAATTGACTTTCTTGTTCTTTTTTCTCTGTTGTTTTTTTGCCTTTTTTTGTTTCTTTAACTTCATCAATATTTTCTTGTTTTTGATTTTTGTTTGACATTAAATTCACCTCTATTAATTTTTTTTGGTTTTCACCATACTATTAAGTTCTTTCATTAATTCCATTTTTTTATCATTTTCTATATCTGAATCTAATAATTTTAAAATTTCTAATCTTCTATTATTTATTTTTTCTTTTTTATATATCTGTATAATATCATCTATTGCCTTTTCTAAATTATCTATACCATAATCTTCAGCCATAATCTTTGTTATTTGATTTTGTTCATCATCTTCTAATTTATCAATTATACTGCTAATATTACTATCTCCTTTTTCTAATTCTTCATACAACTTTTGTGCAATTTTTTTGTTAATTTCAAATTTAAAATCTTCAACCTTTATATTTTGCTTGATTATTTCATATATTCCTTTATCACCATTTAATAATATTGATATAACAGTATTTTCTCTTTTCTTTATATCTTCTGATATTTGATTTTCATCTGTTTTTTTATGTGTTGTTACAGGTTTTGTTTTTTCCAATATCTTTTCACTTTTATTATCTTTATATATAAGTTTATTTACCTCAGCATATATTGATTGTTCAGAAATATTATAGCTTTTTGCTATACTATTTATATATATTTCTCTTTCTATTTTGTTGTCTTCTTTTGCTATCAATTTAGATACTTCATTTAAAAATATAATTTTATCTTTTACATTTTCTAAATTTAAACTCTGTTTCAACAATTTCACTTTAAATTCTACTACTGAAAGTGCTTTTTCCACTAATTTACCAAATCTAGCGTTACCATATTTTAATATATATTCATCAGGATCTTTTGCACCTTCTATTTGCAAAATTCTTATGTCACATCCCATATTTTGTAAAATCTCTAACGCTCTCAATTTTGCTTGTAATCCTGCTTCATCAGAATCAAAACTTAATATTATTTGTTCAGAACTATTCCTTAATAATCTTGCCTGTTGTTCTGTTAATGCTGTTCCTAATGCTGCAACTACATTTGTTACACCTCTTTGATGAAGTGATATTACATCCATATATCCTTCAACAACTATTATTTTTTTAGTGTCACCTTTTTTTGCTACATTTAATCCAAATAAGTGTCTTCCTTTACTATATACCATATTTTCAGGTGAATTTATATATTTAGGTTTTGAATCATCTAATACTCTTCCACCAAATGCAATTACTCTGGATCTAACATCCATTATTGGAAACATTAATCTGTTTCTATACCTATCTATAAATTGTCCTTTTTCATTTCTATTTACTAATCCTGATTCTAATATTTCTTTTTCTTGAAAACCTTGTCTTTTTAGTTCTTGAAATAGTTCATCAAATTTTCCTGAAAATCCTATTTTATATGAATTTAAAGTTTCATTATTCAATTGTCTTTTTTTTACATATTCTTGTGCAATTTTTGCTTGTGTTTGATATAAATTTTTATGATAAAATTCAGTTGCAAACTCATTTACTTTGTATATTTTTGATTTTAGTTCTTCTAATATTTGATCTCCATTATTTTGTAATGTTGGTAATTGAATATTTGCTCTTTCTGCTAATATTTGTACTGCTTCTATAAAATTTATTCCTTCAATTTTGCTTAAAAATGTGTATACATTTCCTCCTACTCCACATCCAAAACAATGAAAGATTTGTTTATCTGGTGAAACTGAAAAAGAAGGAGATTTTTCGTTGTGAAATGGACATAATCCAAAGAAATTTCTTCCGCTTCTTTTTAAATGCACATATTGTGAAATTATATCTACTATATCGCTATTTTGCCTTACTTCATTTATTATTTCTTCACTATATTTTGCCATTTTACCTCACTTTCTTTCAAATAAACATATCTATGTATATTATTCGACGCATTTTACATAAATCCTTCTTGATTTTTATAAATTTCAATACTGTGTAAGTTTTTAATAAAAATTTGTTTAAGCTTATAAAAAACTAGAATTTATTAAAAAAATTGCCAGAACTAAATTTTTACAAAATGTTTGACATATACAAAAAGGAAGAAATGAGATTTTGACTCATTTCTTCTTTTAATTGTTATTTTCCATAATAACTGTCTAATAAAATTTGTTTTAATTCAGAAACTAAAGGAAGTCTAGGGTTAGCTGTAGTACATTGATCTTCAAAAGCTCTATCAGCAAGCATATCAACTTTAGATAAAAACTCCTCTTCATTTATACCTGCATCTTTAAGAGATTTTGGAATTCCTAAATTATCATTTAATTGTTTTATCCTTTCTACTAAGCTATTAACACCTTGTTCAACAGTATCTGCTTTTAAACCTAATTTCTTTGCTAATTTACAATATTTTTCATCTGCTATAAAATACTCATATTTTGGGAATGAAACAAATTTTGTAGGTTTACTTCCATTATATTGTACTATATAAGGTAAAATAATTGCATTTATTTTTCCATGTGGAAGATGGAATTCTGCACCTATTTTATGTGCAATTGAATGACTAACTCCTAAAAATGCATTTGTAAATGCCATACCTGCTATTGTACTTGCATTATGCATTTTTTCTCTCGCTAATTTATTTGTTCCATCATTATATGCTATTTCTAAATAGTTCATTACTATTTCTATAGCTTTTTCTGCTAATCCATCTGTATAATCTGATGCCATATTTGATACATATGCCTCTAAAGCATGTGTTAATACATCCATACCTGTATCTGCTGTAACTGATTTTGGTAAACTCATTACTAAGTCTGGATCAACTATTGCTACATCTGGTGTTAATTCATAATCTGCTAATGGATATTTTTTATTTTTTTGCTTATCAGTTATAACTGCAAATGATGTTACTTCTGATCCTGTTCCTGATGTTGTTGGTATTGCTACCATTTTTGCTTTTTCTCCTAATTTTGGAAATTTATAAGTACGTTTTCTTATATCCATAAATTTAAGTTTTAAACCTTCTATATCTGCTTCAGGATGTTCATAAAATAACCACATTCCTTTTGCAGCATCCATTGGACTTCCACCACCTATTGCAATAATTACATCTGGTTTGAAGCTATTCATTTGTTCCACACCTTTTTTTATTGTATCAAATGATGGATCTGGCTCGACTTCACTAAATATCTCTGAATGTACATATTTTTGTCTATTTCTTAAATGATATAGAATTTTATCTACATATCCTAATTTTACCATTCCTGGATCTGTTACTATAAATGCTCTTTCTATATCAGGCATTTTTTCTAAGTAAGCTATTGAACCTGCTTCAAAATATATTTTTTCTGGAACTTTAAACCATTGCATATTTACTCTCCTTTTCGCTACTCTTTTTACATTTATTAAATTTACAGATGATACATTTGCTGTTGTTGAATTTCCACCAAATGATCCACATCCAAGTGTTAGTGATGGCATATTTGTATTGTATATATCACCAATTGCCCCATGTGTTGATGGAGAGTTTACAATTATTCTTCCTGCTTTCATTGTTTCAGAGAATTTAAGTATCGTATCATTATTTTCACTATGAATTACAGCGGAATGTCCAAGTCCACCAAATTCTAGTAATCTTTCTGCTTTATTTATTCCTTCTTCCTCATTTTCAACAATATAATACGTTAATAC
Organism: uncultured Clostridia bacterium; assembly: GCA_948663505.1. Lineage (GTDB taxonomy): Bacteria > Bacillota > Clostridia > TANB77 > CAG-508 > CAG-269. Next base: position 5,106 of record CAPNAQ010000006.1, read on the forward strand.
AGGACTTAATTTTTCTTTTGAAAATGGAAATTCTCTTCCTATTCCTTCTTCATATACAACTAATACTTTTGTTTCTTGTGGCACTTCAAAGCCTGCCTCTTGTGCTATTGCATATGGTGATTGACCTGGTACATGTGATTTTAATTTATATCCATATTCCTCATTATATTCAAACATTGAATTCTGTAATTTTTCTTTTTCATCAGAATTTACAAAATAACATCCAGCTTCTTTCATTAATTCTTCAAATTCTTTATATATTTCTCTATCCACTAAAACTGCTTGTTCTGATGCACATATCATTCCATTATCAAATGCTTTAGATAGTACTAAATCATTTACTGATGTCTTTAATTTTGCTGTTTTATCTATATAACATGGAACATTTCCTGGACCTACTCCTAATGCTGGCTTTCCACATGAATATGCAGCTTTTACCATCCCAGTTCCACCTGTTGCTAATATTAAATTTACATTTGGATGATTCATTAAAAACCTAGTTGCTTCTATTGATGGTTCTTCTATCCATAATATACAATCTTGTGGCGCACCAGCTTGTATAGCTGCATCTCTAACTATTCTTGCGGCTTCTGAACTACATTTTTGTGCAGATGGATGAAATCCAAATATTATTACATTTCTTGTTTTTGCTGATATTATTGATTTAAACATTGTAGTTGATGTTGGATTTGTTACTGGTGTTACACCTGCAATTATTCCTACTGGTTCAGCTATTTCAATATAATCTTCTTCATCATTTTCATTTATTACTCCAACTGTTTTTTCATATTTTATACTGTGATATACATATTCTGTTGCAAACATATTCTTTGTTATTTTATCCTCATATATTCCTCTTCCAGTTTCTTCTACTGCCATTTTTGCTAGTTCCATATGATGTTCTAGCCCTGCCATTGACATCGCTTTTACAATATTGTCAACCTGTTCTTGACTTAAATTCATGTATTCTTCTGATGCCTTTTTTGCTCTTTCTACTAAGCTGTCTACCATTTCTTTTATTTGCTCTTCATTTTTATTTTCTGCCATATATTTTCCTCCTTAGTTTTATTATATCTTAAATTATATAATATTATTAATATTTGTCAATAAATTTATTGAAATTAAACACAACATATAATATAATTATTTGTATAATAATAATTTGTAAAAAAGATGGGAGAAAAGTAAATGAACAAAAAAACATTAGTTTTAAGAATAATAAGTATTATTATGACAATAGTTGCTATTAGAGGTGCTGTATTTGTTTTTACTGACACTGAATTTGATTATGCTGGGTTGCCAATGCCTTTAATTTATATAATATTATGTGTATTTATTTTAATTACTTTATATATGCTTTGGTTATGTTTTATTAAAAAGTCAAAGTGAAATACAACCTGTAAGGATCCTTTAATTACAATATTGGATAAAAAAGTGGCTAGTTATCAAATGAAAATTACTTGTAAATCATGGAATAAAACATATAAAAAGGAGGTGAAATAAATGAATTTTCTATTAACATTATTGATTGGAATAGTTGCAGGAGTAATTGATGTATTACCAATGATTAAAATGAAAGTTGATAAATATTCTTGCATATCAGCATTTGTATATTATGTAATAGTTCCTTTTGTTATCTTTGGAAACAATTGGTTTGGCAATTCATGGTGGTTAAAAGGTGGAGTTGTTGCTCTTCTTATGGCAATTCCAGTTATTATTTTAGTTGCTAAAGAAGATAAAAAAAGTCCTGTAGCAATGACAATAATGTCTATTGTTTTAGGAAGTATTATTGGTGTTTTAGGACATTTTTTGAATCTAATGTAATTTATAAATTACAATTTTTCAGTTACAGTTTAACATTGATATATAAATGTATACTGTTAAATATAGAGAAAACAACACTATATTGCTTAAATAAGCAATATAGTGTTGTTTTCATTATTAAATAACAGAATCTAAACTTAAATTTATTCTAGAAAGTCACTATATTTTTTTGTAATCTCAATCTTTGATCTTCCCTTTTTTATATTATCATCTTTCTTTACAATTAAATCAACATCATATAAATCTTTCAATTTATTAACATTTTCCTTTTTATGACCAATAACACTGTTTTCATCAATAGGATTAACAGTAACTTCAACCTCTTTAACCTTAACATTAAGTTTTTTAATTTTCTCAACAATAGAATCATACCACATTGCAGATTCAACTAATTGTCTAAAAGCTGGATGATATGGACCTGCAACAACTTCACTCTTTTCATTTTCAGGATCAGAAATTTCCTCTGTATTTTGTAACCCTACTCTTATAACATTTATTTTATTATATATAAACATTTTTACTAATTCTTTACATATTTCAACTGCTTGCACAACTGATAATGGTTGATAATTTCCTTCTTTATAATCTTGTTCAAGTTTTGTCCCTTTTACAACTAATACTGGATATATTCTTATCATTTTTGGTTTTAATTTTATTAATGCTTTTGCTGTATTTATTTCATCTATCCTAGTACTATCGGGCAATCCTACCATCATTTGATGACCTAAATTGAAACCATACCATCTAATCAATTTTGACGCCTTTTTTACATCATCAAAATTATGCCCTCTATTACATTTTTTTAAAATATAATCATTTGCTGATTGAACCCCTAATTCTATTGTTTTAACTTTATACTTTTTCAATTTTTTTAGTATATCTTTATTAATATAATCTGGTCTTGTTGAAATTCTTATACTATCAACTTTTCCTTGGCTAACATATTCATATGCAACTTGTAATAATTCTTCTTGAAGTTTTTCATCAATACCTGTAAAACTTCCACCAAAAAATGCTATTTCCTTTTGGCTTTCTTTATCTTTTATATTATCTAAATAATATTCTATTGTTTTTTGTACATCTTCTTTTGTTATATTCTTCTTTTGTCCACTTATTGATTTTTGATTGCAAAATACACAATCATTTGGACATCCTAGATGTGGTACAAATACTGGAATTACATACTCTTTTTTCATATATTGCCTCCATTCCTTAAAGTAAATCTTAATTTAAATTCTCATCTACTTTAAATTATTATAGTATTTATTTTTACTTTATATAAACTACATTTCAAGTGCTTTTTTTGCAGCTTGCATTTCTGCTTCCTTTTTACTTTTTCCCTTTCCTGTTGCTAAACTCTTTCCATTTAATAAAACTTGTGCTTCAAAACTCTTATCATGATCTGGTCCACTTTCATTTATAATTTTATATTCTATATTTACATCACCATTTTTTTGTAGTTCTTCTTGTAATACTGTTTTATAGTCTTTTCTTCCAACATTTTTTGTTGCAATTTCTATTTCATCTTTTAAGTTATCTATTATAAATTTTTTTGCAACTTCTAATCCTCCATCTATATATAATGCTGCTATTACTGCTTCTACACTATCTGCTAATATTGCAGGTCTCTTATTTCCTCCTGTCATAACTTCTGATTTTCCAAGATATAAGAAATCACTAAAATTATGCATTTTCGCAACTTTATACAGGCTCTCTTCACATACCACTGTTGCTCTAACTTTTGTCATTTCTCCTTCTTTTAATGTTGTATATTTTTTATACATATAATCACTTGAAATAAATTCTAATATACTATCACCTAAAAATTCCAATTTCTCATTACTTTGTATATTATGTTCATTTGCATATGACGTATGTGTTAAAGCATTCTTTAATAAGTTTATATTTTTAAATGTATATCCTATATTTTCTTCTAACCCTTGCAATTTTTTTATTTTTTCTACTTCCACTTTATCTCACCTTTTAATACATTATATACCATTTTATAAAATTTTCAAGTGAATTTAAATTTTTTAGTTTCGGTTTGTTAGTAGTTAATGTTTTTATAACTATAATGTTGATTACAATTAATAATAGCACAAGCCTTATGGCATGTGCTATTTATACTAATAATTCTTTTTTCTTTTTTATTTCAACTTGTGGTGGAATCAATGGACTATAAGCTTCTCCATCAAAAACATCCACTTCAACAGTTCTTGTTAAAACATCAGTATAACTATAAGTTACATTTCTATCATTTTCCTCATATTTTACAACAAAAATATTTGGATATGCTTTTTCTAGTGTGGCTTCCTTTTCAAAGGTTTTACTTCTTCCTAATGAACCTTTGACAATTATCCTTTGACCAACTTTTCCGTAAGATGTCAGTTTTAAGGTTGGTTATATCTGTTCTACAAATCATACTATCACCCACTCCTTTAAGATGAGTAAATTATAGCATTCTATGAAAAAATTGTCAAAAAATGTTTGTTTGCATTCTTTATCGTCTTTTATTTATTTTATGCATATTACACGAAAATATTCTTCTATTATTACAATTATATTACAATTATATTTCATTTTCATTACAGTATGATTGTAAATTTTGGTTTTTACTTACTATATATACTTCATTTTTCCATTTGCACCTATTCCACCTACTCCTTTTTTTCCATCTCTTAACTCTTTTGCTATATCATCTATTGTCAAATATTTATATTCTTCTGTTGTTGCTATATTCTCTGCTACTATTAAAGGATCTAAAAAGTCAATTAAAATTCTTCCTGGAGATGATGCAAAATTTGCTCCAGCTGAGATTAGTGCTTCAAAAAAACTTTGGCAAGCTCCTGCAAATATTACTAATTTTTTTCCATTTTCTTCATCAAACTTTCTTGCTTCTTTTATTGTATTTATAAAATGTCTAGAATTTCTATAATTATATATATCATTATAATTAGTTCCTCTTTTTATCATTCCGATCGTGTCCTGTAATTATTAGTATGTCTGGCTTATATATTTTTAGCAAAGTATATACTACTTTTG
>CAPNAQ010000006.1:9989-26373 GCA_948663505.1 uncultured Clostridia bacterium
GAATATTTTTTACTATTGCAGTTAATCCTAATTTTTTATAATAATTATATGATTTTTGCGAATATCTTCGATCACCATCCAAATGTAAAATTTTTCCTGTTGTAATCTTTTGTTTTATTCTAGAATTTTTTGATGTTAGAATCCCGATTTTATAGGTTTCATTATTTTTTTGCATTCTTTGTTGTAATTTATCATCAATTTGTTTTAATCTTTTATCTATTATGCTTTTATCCACTAATTCCAGGTCTTCTATATTACTATCGGCTTCTATTCTCTTAACTATTCCACATAATATTGCTATTTGTTCTTTATCTGTTTTTATTATTCTTTTTACATAAAATATAATATCTTTTCCATGAGATTTTCTTGCTACTATATCTCCCTTTTTTATTCTTCTCATTTTATCACCTCATAATATTTGGCTATTATATTTTATGTTTCAATAAAAATTTATGTTAACTTTCTATATCTTTTATATGACTATATTTTAATTTTGTTGCCATCCCTCCCCTTATATGCCTTTCTGCTTTATTCTCATCTAATATTTCTCTAACTTCTTTTGCTAAAATTGGATTGATCTTCTTCAGTCTTTCAGATACATCTTTGTGTACCGAGGTTACTTTTCGTAACGGTAGGATTAATATCATTAAAATTGGTTATAACTGCAGGTGTAGAGCCTATTTCATTTAATAATTTTAATCTCACTTCTACATTCGAATCACTATCTACTTCGATTACATCTATTATCGTTTTTAACATAGCATTTGTAATTGTTTTATTATTTAAAATATCATCTACTGTGCTAATTGTTTTAGATAGTTCTTTTTCTAATAAATCTTTTTCTTTTATTTCAGATGTTATTAATTTTAATTCTCTTTCTATTCTTGCAATATCCTCATTTAATGGATTAGTATATTTTTTTAATTCTTGTATATTGATTACTTCATTTTGGAACATCTCCATATATTTTTGTTTTTTTAAGGTTAATTTTTCAATTTCTTGTAATAGACTTTCTTCGCTTCTTTCATTACTTTCTCTTAATTTTGTAATCTTTTCAAACTCCTTTTCAACTACTTTCATAAAGTTCTTTTTGTTTGAAATGATACTTTTTAAATATTCTTTTATAGCATTCAGTAGTTCTTCTTCATCAATTACAGTAGTATTAGGACAATGATTTACACCCATTGAATTTCTTCCACTACATACCCATCTTATATATTCTGGTCCATCAGCTGTATATTTTCTTTTTATTCTTCTAAAAGAATAACCACAATGTTTGCAATAGATAAGTGTACTAAATACATATTCTGTCTTTTCTCTTTTGTTATTTAATTTAAATTCATTCGACCTCTGAGCTAAAATATCTTGTGCTCTATTAAATAATTCGTCTGATATGATTCTCATTTCTGGTCTTTCAACTACTATCCACTCTTCTTCTGGCAAATCTTTTCTTGTTCCTGTTATAAAATCTGTTACTTCTGATTTTTTATTGGTTACTCGCCCTGTATAGATTGGATTTTTTAACATTCTTACAATAGAAGTTTGTACCCATTTTGATTTTGTTTTCTTTGTTCTTATTCCTCTATCATTTAAGTCCCAGGCAATTTTTGTTGTTCCTATTCCTTTATATACATAGCTTTCAAATATTTCTTTTACAATACTCGCTTCTTCTTCATTTATTTTTAGAGTATATCTTTCATCTGGAATTTTATCATATCCAAATACTATGTTGGGAACTCGACCTTTTTTTGCAGTGATGTCTTTTCCAAATTTAACCCTTTTAGACATATTGGCACTTTCTTGTTGTGCCATTGCTCCTAAAATAGTTAGTATAAATTCAGATCCACCTTCCATTATTTCACCATTGTTTAAGAAATCAACTTCAATTCCATAAGATTTTAATTCTCTTATACTTTGCAATAAATCTACTGTATTTCTCGCAAAACGGCTAACATCTTTTACTACTACTTTATCAAATTTCTTTGCTTTGGCATCTTGCATCATTGCCTGAAATTGTTTTCTGTGTTTTATTTGCTTTCCAGATATTCCCTCATCTGCGTATAGCTTGTACAATTCATAATTATTCTTTTTGGTAAACTCATTAAAGAAATCTATTTGCTTTTCAAATGATTCTACTTGTGATTCTTTTTCAGTTGATACTCTTGCATATGCCGCAATTTTCATAACATCACTACTTTCCTTTAACATTCGGTTTCTTTATTTTCGTTCTGTTACATTTTAGCATATCAGTTTCAAAAAAGCAATAAAAAGTATAAAAAACTACTCCTGTTTTTAGGAATAGTTTTTTAGAATTTGTTCATCTACGTATTTATTTGTCGCAAATAGAGTTGCGAGTTACATCTGTTCACCTATGCATTTATATTCCGCAAATAGGGTTGTGGATAACATTTGATTAATTCAATTCTTCTCTCAAAAAATTTTGTAAATCTTCTTTATTTAGATCTTTTAGAACTTTTCTTCTTTCTTCTGTATAGTCTCCCTTTCCATCACTATACATTTGTATAAATTTTATCATACCTTCAACACCTAATTTTTCTTTTAATGCTTTAAGACCATCTCTTCTTATTTTTTCTAGTTCTCTAACTGTTACTGCCATTTACATCACCTCCATAATAAATTCTATTGGATTTATAACTTTAATTTTTAAATTTGCTTTTTTTGAAGCATTTATTAATTGCTTATCGACTGTTATAAAATAATCTACTTCTTTACTTTCTGCATAAGCTATATGGTAAGCATCCATATAATGAATATTATATTTTTCTAATTCTTCTACTCTTTTATCTAATTCATATGTATATGGAATATTTTCTAATTCTAGTCCATCATATAAATCTTCTACTTGTCTCCTTTTATCTCCATCTGAAATTCTACTTATTTCATAATCAATAGCTCTACTCTTATATATTATAATTTTATTATTTACATACATATTAATAATAGAATCTATTGCTCCGAGATTCTAAGTTTATTTTTTCTTGTGTTAAATCATCAAATGGTCTATTATAACAACAATTATCTAAATATAATTTTAACATTAAACTAACCTCTCTTTCTATTATACTACATTTTACTAATTTTATCTATATTTCAAGAAATTTTGTTTACTTTTCTAAACTTCTTTCTAATTCTGTCAATAAATCCATCCAATTTTCCTTGTCGCAGTCATCTCCATATCCGCCATCTCTCTTGATCTTTTATATCTTCAATCATTGACTTTTTTATCTTATCTGAAAGTATGTCCATATTTTCTATAATAAATTCTGGTATAACACTTGTTATATATGTTCTTCTCCAAGTCCATATCTTAAACTGCTGGCAACTATTAATTCAAAATTATTTTTTGTATCTTTTATTTCCATAGTCATTACACCTACCTTTTCATAAATATTATCATATTTGTCTTTTTTATTCAATTGATTTTACTAATTTTTTACAATTCTAATTCATCTTCTATTTCCTCGTGAGAATTTTGATAAGTATTTGAATTGTTATAGTCAAATTTTATCTTTTCATCGTTCTCAGTTAAACTATATGCTAGCACTCCTGCCATAGCTTGTACTATTTGTTCTTCTGTATTAGGATTAATAAATGTAATATTCAAACTCTTTTTCAAAATTCTCACCAACTTTCTTTTAATACTATGTTTTATTTAAAACTTTTAGTACATTATATGATGAGATTTTGACAGATTCAATTCCGTTTTATTTCCCTTTTTTCTAAATTGTTAAACTGTATTTTCCATTCTTTACTTTTTCTAAAATGTTTAATTTTATAAGTTCTTGGAATGTTTTATTAATGTATGATATTGATATTTCTAATGACTTTGCTATCTCAGTCTGTGTTTTTAATATAGATTTGCCTTCATTTGAATTTTGAAATAAATAGATAATAATTTTACATTGTCTTGAATTAAATTTTTGTAATAATTCTAAAAATGACTCTTTGTCTATTAATATAGTATCTTTTTTATAGTTAGTCTGTTTAAGTTTTTGAAAAGCTGAATAAGAATATTTATGGGCAATTTTGTTAGCTCCTCTTGGAATCCATTTTAGTTTAAAACTGCAATCTTTTTTGGCTAGTCTTTTTTTGACTCTATTATAAGATTTTTTTATTGTATTTAATAATTCTTCATTTCTTTCAAAAATCTTTATATTATTATTTTTCTCCATAAAAAAATATTTTGCTACAGAACAATCCGTTCTTAACCAAAATTTTTGAGCTGTTTTCTTTTTTAGTAAACTTCCTTCTATCATATTAATCGCTCTAAAAATAGCAAATATTTCGCATTCAGTTGAACTTTCTAATTGTATATTGCATTTTTTAGCAATTGATTTTATTACTTTTTTCTCTTGTATGATAACAATAGCATACGTTCCTATTTTGATTTCATTGTCAAAACTTGCATCTGTAAAAATTTCATATGCTTTCTCTTGTTCCATAATTATCACACTCCTTATATATGTAATTTGTTATACAAATTTCTATTCTGTATCAAACTTTTGTTTGATTATAGCGTGATGTTTTATTTTTGTCAATATGTATTTTAGGAATTTTTTAGAATTTTATTTTTTGTTACTCCGCTTCTGTTATTATGTTATCTCTAAACAAATTATTTAAGAGTAATAATTCCATACTACAATCTAGCATAGTATTATCTTTTAAATTGTTAGGGTTATTAACTTCTATCTCATAATCATGTAGCATTAAATTTCTCCTTTTCTTTAAATTTGAAAAGAAAAAGAGCAGAGAAATTAGTTTTTAATCTAATTTCTTTGCTCTTTTTTTTCATGCTACTATTATATTATCGTACTTTTATAAAATCAATTCCCTTTTTATTCCCTTTTTATTCCCTATTTTCTATATTAACTATATTATGTTAACTCAATAAGTACACTAAGTGAACAATGCTTTTTACGCAACTTTTTCTGTATAATTAATTACTGTAATTTCTGTAATTGCATTCCTTACTGAATTTACTAATTTTTCTAATTGTTTTGCGACCTCATTACTATATGATACTTCGCCACATTGTTTACATACTTGAGATGGCACATTTTTAATAATGATAATACAATTATCTAATTCAACCATAAATGTTGTATTTTTATCTTCTAAATCTCCTTTACACATAAAACAATTCATATTACTTTATCTCCTTTCTCGTTTTTAAGTCATCTTCCCATTTTATATTATCTGGATAGTATGCAGTAATTATCCAAAGTTCTATTTCATTTAGACCACACACTATATGTAAAACTTCATTTTTTAAATTTATTCCATATATTAAACAACTTGGATATGGGTAATCATTTTCATATTCTTCTATTATTTCTCCATTTAAAAGAGCATTTTCAATATCTTCTTGACTTATGTTTCTTTGAAATAATCTAACTATGAGATGATTAGTCCATCTAATTTTTCCAGCTTTAACCATTTGCTTTATATTATCTATTTTTAATTTTAACGAATAATAGGGGGTTTGAGCCAGTTCACCAAGTGAATTTTTGCATCATATTTGCTTAAAATTTTTGTTCTTTTATTAACTCTTGAAGTCTTGTCCTTCAATGTGTATAGGCATTGTGTTAAGCATGCTTTCCTGCCCTCATTTTCAATGAGGTATTTTAAGTTTTAATAGCACTTATGTCTACCTAATTAAATATACTTATCCTTAAATCCTCTTAGTTGAAAAATAATGTGCTTTTAAAATTTAGTCAAGGTTGTGCAATAGCACATTCATTTTAACCTTGACTTGATTTTATAAAGCACATTATAATTTTATAGAGGATTTAATTTATATAAATATCTCTCTTTAATTATAAAATTGCCAATCTAAAAAGCTACTAATATGCCATGATTCTATTCCTTTTCTTTCTGCCTCTCTTAAATACTTTATAACATCATCTATGTATATAACATCTTTTAAATCTATATTTGCATTTTTACAATATTCTATAATGCAATCAGCCTTTGAAAAACTTTCAAAAACTAATAGTCTTTCTTTAATAATTGGATAATATTTATCCAACCATATATGTTTATCATCTATTTCCTTTTGATTTTGACAATGCCCCATAATGATATTTCTATTTGCATTACATTCATTTAATACTTTTTGCATAAGTAATGATGGTTTTCTCTCTAAAAATATACCTTCATCTATTTCCTTTATGGACATTCCATTATCTGTTCCATCTGGATCTGCTATATGCCCATTAAATCTATAAGCTGCTAAAGTTCCATCAATATCCCAAAATATGTATTTATTTTCTAAATCTTTCTTTGTAACCATATCTCTATGCATAAAACTTTCCCTGTTTCCTTTCTTCTATAAATCTTTCCATAATATATCTTTGCCATTTCCTAAACATCTTACTTACATATTCTTCTGGTTTTACCCATAATACAGTATGATCCTTTTCAATTGGTTCTGTTATCTTTTCATCAAATTCTGCTACATAAACATAAGCCTCTATATCTAAAAATCCTTTATCTTCTGCATATATATAAGAGCCTACTTCATTAAATTTATTTACATTTTTAATTGTGTATCCTGATTCTTCAATTAACTCTCTTTTTAAAGCATCTAATTCTGTTTCTCCTTTTTCTATACCTCCACCTAAGTAAAAATAGTCTTCTCCATCAGTTACAATTCCTACTTTATCATCATTTTTGTTTATAATAATTGCATATGCTCCTGGTCTTTTTCTGTATTCTATATTTTCTTCTTTGTTTCCTACATATTTCATCCTTTATCTATCTCCTATTTCCTTTATTATTTAGATTAATTTTCTTTATCATCTCTCCTGGATAATCATATAATGCTAAAGTATTAAATTCTAAAAAGAATGGATTAAAGTTTTCTTTTAGTATCTTTTGTAAATTCAAAATTTTATTACAGTCTTTATCAATATGTAAAGTCATATGAAAAATAAAATTATCTGGATTATATTTTTCTTTTGGAAATTCTTTATAAAATATTCTTTGTAATTCTTTAATTTGTTGTTCTTCTTCTATTGATAAGTATAAACAATAACTATCATATTTTACATTCATAATTTTTATATCATTTACTTTTAGTTGTATCTTATCAATATTTATGCTTTCTGCTATTTTCAATACCTTATCTTGATTTTCTTTGTTAGTTGCAAAAATTGTAAAATGATATGGTAAATTATCTATTTCATATCTTTTTTCATCATTAATTCCATATGGTACTTTACAAGTATTTTTGTTTATATTACTCATTAATTGTTCAATTTTTCTAATGTCGTTCTTTTCTATAAAACTTATTAAAGTTATTCTCTTACTCATTCTGTATTTTTTCCACCCTTCGTAAATGAATTAAATAATATGCTAGTCCTATTTGGAAAATCATAAGTATTGCTGACAATCCAAACATATATTTAAGACCTATTTCATACATTATTCCACAAAAGTACACTCCTATTGCTTCTCCTAAAAATCTTATTATGTATCTTATATTTGCAAATGATAATTGATAATCGTTTTCTACACGATTTATATATACTCCATCACATATATTTTCATATGCAGTTGAAATAAGTAGCGACCATGTTATTGCTATTAAAGTTATCATTAAATTATTTGATATAAACGCAATTACATATCCCATAAATCTTATGCCAAATTTTATCGTTATCGTCAGATAATCATTTTTAGGTGTCAAATATTTAAGTGCTAATATACCAATTCCATCTGCAATTAAACCTATAATTAGTAAATAATTAGTTGCAACACTATCAGAAAATGCAAAGTAATTTGTTATTGTTAGCATTTTTAGTCCTAATGCTGTTGACATTGCTATTGTTCCTATGAACATATCTAATAAGTATAATGACATTATTTTGCTTTTTAATATGTCCTTAATCATTGAGTTTTTATTGACTGTCTTTTCTTCTATCTTATTAATTTTTATATTCAACATAGTAAATATTGAAATCAATAAAAATACATTTGATATTATTAAGCAAATATTATAATCTACTAATATTCCTGCAATACTTTTGCCTATAAATATTCCACCAAATAAAATTCCTATATCTCGAAATAAATATTCTGTTAGTTTTCTCTTACTATATATAGTATTATTCTTTACTATTGTAGTTATTAATGGATATATACTCGTTATAATTATGTATTCCATTATTATATCTATTATTATAGTTAATCTTATTAGTTCTGTTTTATTTGTTCCATTCAAAAAATATAATAATAACATATTGATAAATTTTATAATCAAAATAAATGTTAATGTTTTTTTTAATTTATTCGATGTTACATATCTACCAATTAAAGCTATTCCAATAACACTTATAAGAGTTCCTATGCTTATAATATTGCTTATCTGTGTTACAGAAAAATTATTATCTTGTAACCAGAGTTGTCTAAAGTTTCCCCATAGTCCAATCGATATACTAAAAAATGCTAGCATTATTAATATTTTATTTTCATCTTTTATCTTCTTCATTTTGTTTCGTTTAATTCTCCTATATATTCATATATTTTAGTCCAGTTATTTAAATCTACTATATATTTATTATTACAAGTTTCATGACTAATTCTTATTACTCTAATACCTTCTTTTGAAACATCTAAACAATTATTTAATTGGTCATCTATAAATAAGTCTATATTCTCATTTTTACATACTGTTCCTTTTTCTCTGGCATTTACTATTAATTTATCATATTCTATACTATTTTTATCTAACCAGTTTTTACTTAAAAGGTATGGATTATCATGAAATTCACTATCTCTTGCTGTTATTATAAATATCTTGTTTCCATCTTTTCTTAATCTGTTAATTGTTTCTACTGCATTTTCTCTAGGTTTTGCCTTATTTGTAATTTCCTCTTGAATATTCTTTAAAAAATATTTTAACTCCTCATAAGAAAATTGAAATTTCTTCTTGTATGTATCTCCATTGTTTTTTATATCTTCAAAAGGATTCTCTGCATTCTCAATATTCTTACCTAGTTTTATTGCATACTCATAAGCTGCATTATTTAGTTCTTCTTGAACTTCTGTTATTGTGTTATCTATATCAATTCCTATATTCACTTTTTTACTCCTCATATACTGCAATATTTTTTACTTTTTGTTTTCTTCATCATCTTTTTTTACGTAATTCTCTAAATTTAATTCTTTTTTAAATTCTTCTTCAGTTGGTAAATATAACTTATACTTTGAAGCAAAAATTTGATTATTATCTTCTGGTAAAGTATATTTTACAACTTGGTCGCTCTTATCTGCACAAAGTACAATTCCTATTGGTGGATTATCTCCTTCATTCATCATTTCTCTAGTATAGTAATTAACATACATTTGCATTTGTCCTAAATCTTGATGTGTCAAATCACCTAATTTCAAATCTATTATTACAAAGCATTTTAATATATAATTGTAAAAGACTAAATCTATGAAGAAATGTCTGCCATCAAATGTTATTTTTTGTTGCCTTGCTACAAACGAAAATCCTCTTCCAAGTTCTAATAAAAACTTTTGCAAATGGTCTATTATTGCTTGTTCTAAGTCTTTTTCATAGAAATTTGCATTACCTTCCAATCCTAAAAATTCTAACACATAAGGATCTCTTATAATATTTTTAGGTTCTACTTTTTCTGGTAATCCTATTTCATTTTCTACTGGATCTTTGTCATGACTTGCTAATAATCTTTCGTAATAGAATGTTCCTATTTGCCTTTCTAATTGTCGAACACTCTATCCAGATTTTACACTTTCCTCTAAGTAAAATTTTCTTGCTTTTTCATCTTCAATTCTCATTAATAATCTATAATGTGACCAACTCAATTCGTCACACAGTGTGTGGCGAATTGGAAAAGCACGATAAAATTGTCTCATATATTTTAAATTTGTAACTGTAAAGCCTTTTCCAAATTCTTTCGTTAATTGTTCCGATAAATATTGTAATAACTTCTTACCATATTCTGCTCTGTCATTTTCTCCACATGCTTTATGAATTTCTTGTCCTATCTCCCAATAGGCTTGTACCATTGCTGAATTTACTACTGTATATACTTTTGATTGTGCTGTCAGTACACTATTTCTAATTATTTTATATGATTCTTCTGGTTGTATTGTTATTTGGTTATCCTCCATCAAATTACTCCTCCTTTTAAATTTAAAATGGCGTCGGATTATTTATATTTAAATCTAGTAGTTTTTGTATTTCTGTTGATAGCAAATTAAATTTATTTACAATTTTGTTTTTTAATTCATCATATCTTATACCATTAAAACAACTTTCGACTAATCCAAATAATGGTACATTAACATCTAAATATTCATCTTTAATTAAAAATTTACTATTTTTATCTATCAAATCATAATGCATCATACAATTTCTAAATTCTGTATTTAATAATTCTTTATCATTAATATTAACTATAGAATAAAAAGTTTGCATTTTATTATTTAACATTCCATTCATAGTTATATGATTTCTTATATCATCCAACCTTTGTAAAGCATAATAGTATGTAATATAATATATCCTTAGCCACCAACCTTTATCTGTTTTTTCATATTTACTTAATAACTTTAAAACAAAATTTATTGTAGATAATATATGTATCAAGTATAAAGTTAAAGCTTTTCCTTCATCATCTTTATAAAATATTTTTAAATGTATATTAGTATTTAAATCTTTATAAAATAAATTACTATCTATTGCATTAACTTCCATATTTACATTAATATCCTTAAAGAAATTGTTAATTCTTGCAATAATTTTTCCACAAAATTCTCCATACTCAAAATATTCTTCTGGCTTAAACTCATAATTCAATTCTTCAGTATTATCCAATTTTTCTACATCTATAATTTTCTTCTTTAACAATTTATCATCTTGAAAAATATAATATCCATACTGTGAGTTTCCTACTATATTACCATATTTATCTACGAATATTCCTAAATTGTAATGAATATTCCAATCATACATAAACTTAAATCTTAACTGATGCTTAAATATGTAATCTTGCAAATAATCGCAATTTAATATCATCTTTTTAGCCTTAGAATACTTGTTTTCAAATAATTTAGTTTTTAATCTTATATCTTGCAATGAGAAAGTTTTATTATCAGGCATTTCAAAATTTATATCGTATTTCTTAAAAAATTTCGTTGCTTCCCAACAAAACAACGATATGAATGGAATTATTTCTACACTTTCTATTGGTTTATTTTTCAATTCATTTAATAATCTAATTATCATTTCTGAATCATATCCTATTTGTAAAAAAGCAAAATCACTTTGTCTCATATTATTTAAATCTATAGTAATATTATTAGTTACAATCATTCTTTCCCTCTCAATTCATATATCATTTTTGCAAATTTATAATCTCTCTCATACATATGATCAAATTTTATATTAATGTATTCATCAAAAACTTTAATAACATTTTTTAAGTATATATCTTGATAATTAGAAACAAATTGATATTCTCCTTCTGTAATATTAGCTATCCAATTATAATGTATATTGTCTCTTATTTTCCTATTCAAAGTATAAAATTTTTTATCAATTTCAATATTATTTAATTCAAATATCTTATCCAAAATCGATAAATGCTTTTTATTATCATTCCAAAATAATTCTATAACAATAGCTTTTATTTTTATAAAGAAATGATTTGAGTTAATTTCCATGTTACCTATATTAAAAGCAATACTTTCTTCCATTAGTTTGCTCAAAAGTATAATAGTTTTTACAAGACCATATCTTTGAAGAATATATACTTTTTCATTATTATTTATATTTGCACCTCTAAATAATTTACTACTTGCATATGGCTTTTTTTCAAGTTTGAATTCATCTATATTATTTAAATATTTATCAATTAAATCTACTAAAGTTTCTTCTATTTCTTCAAATAAGCCTGGTAAAAATATTTCAATCCATCTAAATGGAGTAGCAACTATTCCATCTAATAATTCAAAATATTCTTCTTTATTTGAATTCCAATTTCTAAAATTTGTATCTACTAAATTATTGTTATTTACAAACAAATTTAAATCAAAAACATAATTTTCAAAATTCACTCCCATTTCATCTAGAAGTTTTTTCGTATCTTTAGATTCCATATTATGTACATATTTTAGGTTATGCATTCTGTAATCATTTATCTGTGTTGTTGTTATGTTTCTTTTTCCACTAAGTCCTCCATAATTTGATTTCAATGTCTCACATGTAAATATTGATGAAAAATATATAAGGAATGAAGATAGAACTTCTTTTTTTGCAGTATTACTAACTTTTCTTTTTAATTCAAGAATAAAACCTAACCAAAAAGCATCATTAATAATTTCATTAACTTGCTGTATTTCACTATTGACATTTTTATCCTTTAATATTTCAGTTGCCATTCTTCCCCATAGTTTTATTTTACACATATAGTATCATAAAAACTCAAAAAAAGAAAGTGCTTTTCCAAACACTTCCAATTAAGTTTTATCTCCAAACATTCTATTTTTAATTATAAAATTATACTACTCCGCACACCATATCAACTTCTATCGTTACTTTAATTTTATTATTTTCAACTCTTTTAACCTTATTTTTACCTTTTCTCTCAAAACTAATAAAATCCTCAAATACACTAAATTCAACTATCTTGTCTAATTCTTTAGATATAGCACCGAGCAACACTCCACGTGTATGGTGTACAAAAAATTTTCTCAATTTTATTTAATTTCAGAATTTCCATATACTCCACATAAATAATCCATTGCTAACATAAAGTTTTTTCTTACTTCAATATTCTTTTTATCTTTTAATTCCTTTATGTATTTATTAAAATATTCTTTTAGTTTATTATTCATAATAATTATATCTACACTAATATCCACATTTTCTAAAATAGTAAATAATCTTGAACAATCGCATGTTAATCTACTTGTATTCTCTGTTGAACCAAAATGTACTATACTAGATCTAATATCTTCATAAAATTTTTTTGAAATATACTTTTTATCTACATTATCCTCAAATATCAAAAATTTCTCTAGAAATTTTCTAAATCTTACCTTATTCTCTTGATAATATCTAAGTTTTTGAAAACTTTTTGCTTTTTATCTATAACAATGTCCATAAGATATCTTCCTGTTTTTGTTTTATTAGGTCCATATCTAAATTTAACAAAAGTATCTATAACTAAACATTCTAAAACCATAATTGAAAAACCATATTAGTTCTCTCTTCTAACAATTTATCAATAGCATCAAAATATCTTCCATTTATTGTACTGATAAAAATATTCATAGCACTTTTCCATATATCTTCATCACTATCTATTCGTAATTTCAATCTTAAATAATCTTCTAATTTATAATCTTTCGATATATATATTTCTCCTTTAATAATTTCATTCTCTCCCATTAATTCTTTATTACTATTTCTATATTATTATAATCATAATGAATTTCGCTTAAAATCTGTATTAAAAAGTTCATTAAAGTCTCTGTATCATAATGCGTTTCTATATATAATTTTTCATTTAACTTTAATGGACTACGCATAGTCACATTGCTAGAAGACACTCTTGTTCTCTTTCTGCCTAATATCTTATCTCTTAAAGCCATTAATCTATCTTCCATCTCTCTCTCTTTTAATACTTGTTTTAATATTTTTTCAACAACTATCTTCCATGTAGAAGCTGTTATACGTTCATTTGCTATTTTAACTGCAATTGGTTTCTTTCCCTTAAATCCTGTTGTATTTGTTATTGGATATACACTTTCATATTCTTTTTCATATTCATTACTTCCTGATTGTAAATCTTCTACTTTTCTTACAAGTTCATCGAATGTTGCATTAATCATAACAATAAGTTGATTTTGTTTTTCTCTAATATCATTTATTATATTCATACTATTCCTCCTTACTGCATATATATTAGCACGTGCTAATGTATATGTCAATACCTTTTTATAGCTTAAAAAAATAATTACTAGTTAGTAGTTTAATATAGATTATTTGCTAATTATTAACTAGTAACAAAAATAAAGTATTTCAAGCATACTAACTCGAAATACTTTACTTATTTTTATTTAATTACCAACCCCAACTTTACAATTGGATTTTTCTCTGCTAAAAAAACCTTTTTAATTTCAATACTTTCAGGAATAACTTGTCCATTTTCTTTACCGTTCTTTAGTGTAACATCTTTGTGTACCGTTGACTTTGAAATGCCAAATTTTTTAGCAGCACCTCTTACTGTATCTTTTGCTTCTATTATATAATGTGCAAGATTTATTGCACGTTCATCTATTGGATTATTACTTGCTCCATGCAAGCTATGTATATTATTATTCATTGTGCTAACCTCCATTGAATACTTTTTGTTTAATTGTATTCATATAATTTTTGTATTAGAACTTTTTGCTTTTTCATATGCTCTGTGTTTCCTCTGTATAACCCATCTGTAATTCATTTCTTTTCATACATCTAAGAAATATTTATATGCAATTTAAAGAGTTTTTAGATTAATTGTTAAATGCAATTATTGTCCCCAAATACAAAAAATATGTAAAAACAAATAATACACCATTGCCTCTGGACATTTGATTTTTCTTTCCTATAAAAGGGAACAGACCAAGAATTATAGAAGATACTATTAATAATATAATATTACTATTATAACTAGTTGAATAATTTATTGGCATTAAAGTTGCAGACATACCAATAATTAATAAAATATTAAAAATCTGTGAGCCAATAATATTTCCTATAGCCATATCAGTGTCACCTTTTCTAGTAGCAGCAATAGAAGTTATTAATTCTGGTAAACTAGTACTAAAAGCAACTATTGTTAAACTTATTAGCTTTTCGCTAATTTCCAATAACCTTGCTATTTGAACAGAATTATCAACAACTAAATCTCCGCCTAGTTTTAGACCAATAATACCCACTACTATTCCAAATAACGACTGAAATATTGATATCTCTTTATTTTCATATGTGTGTATTTCAACTAATGTATCTTCATTATCAAAATGTGCACCTTTTTTTGCCATTATAAAATTATATATAATAAATATTAAACAAAATGCTAATAATATAATTCCTTCTATTCTAGTTATTTTATTCAATTCTGCACTTGTACCATTTATAGATAAGAAAAACAATAATATAGTAGAAAATATCATAAAAGGTATCTCAAAAATTCGAGTTTCCTTTTTAAACTCTAGTGGCTTTATTACAGAACACACACCCAATATCAAAAGCAAATTAGCCAAATTACTTCCAACAACATTACCTATCGCAATATCAGAATGTCCTTCTAATGCTGATGTTACACTTACCACAAGCTCTGGCATAGATGTTCCTATAGAAACAATTGTTAAACCAATAACAATTTCAGGGATATTAAATTTCTTAGCGATTCCACTTGCACCATCTACTAAAAAATCAGCTCCTTTTATTAATAGCACAAATCCTATAACTATTAATATTATATACATAAACATTTTTACCACTTCTTTCATAGCAATATATTAATTCTTATTTTAACTTTTTGAAATTATACATTATTAATATACTTTTATCAAGTGTATAATTTTTTTAAGTTTTGGTTTATTATTATATAAAATTGATTATAGAAAAAAGATATATATTATTTTAAAAAACTGAAACTTAAATATAATCATTTTATTGTTATAAGATCTTTTATTTTATCAAATTTACTATTACCTATTCCACTAACATTTTTAATATCCTCAATAGATTTAAATTTACCATGTTCACTTCTATAATCAACAATTTTATTTGCAGTTGAAGGACCAATACCAGGCAATAGCTCTAACTGTGCTTGTGTAGCAATATTAATATTTATTTTTGAATTATTTAACATCTTTGTATTTTTTGAATTATTATTATTTATATTATCATTTGACTCAAATTCTCCATCTAAAATCGATGAATTTAAATCATCTTCTTTTACACTAGGAATATAAAACTTCATTCCATCTTCTAAAGTAACTGCCAAATTAATATTTTTAATATTAGCATCATTTTTTAGACCACCTGCTTGTTTAATTGCATCAGTTATTCTATCATTTTGTTCCATTTCATAAACACCTGGATTTACAACCTCACCTGCTACATATACAACTATTTTTGTATTTTGTTGATTAATATTATTTATATTTTCATTAGTTTTACTTATATTATCTTTTGTAGAATTTAATTCTTCTGGAAAAATTTTAATATCATTATTTTTTTCATAATATTTATATAATAAAACTGAACAAATAATGATAATTATAATTATTAAATATTTTATTTTATTATTTTCAAAAACATTTTTCATACATT
>CAPNAQ010000007.1:0-5223 GCA_948663505.1 uncultured Clostridia bacterium
GAACATTTCAAAAATCCCTGAAAAACATTTCATTGTTTTTTTTAATATATAGTAATCATAAAAGGAACAAAAAAATTCAAATTTAAGTTATTTTTTGGGTTTTGTACATAATTTATTTTTTTTTATTAAATTCATAAAACTATTGATAATTCTGACAAAAAAATATATAATAATAGTGGTACAAAAGAAAAAGGAGAAAAAAGATGTATAATTTGGGATTAAGACCAGAAGGATGGAATAATGAAGTTGATAACATAGAAGCATCAACAATAAAAGAATATATAAAAAATAAAATAACACTACAAGGAAAAGTTGAGGAATGTGATGAAAATTATAATTTGCATATTAAGTTCAATAATGGTACAATAGGAATTATTCCTAGAGAAGAAATAGAAGCAATCAATATACAAGAAAGTGGTATTCCAAATACAAAATTATGTACAGGAAAAGTAAATAAACTTGTACAATTTAAAATTAAAGATATAAATAAAGACAATGTAGCAATTTTATCACGAAAAGATGTACAAGAAGAAGCATTAAAGACATTTAAACAAAATTTAGAAATTGGAGAAAAAGTTACAGGAATAGTAAAAAGCATAAAACCATATGGAGCATTTATAGAAATAGGTGGAGGAATAGTGGGGTTAGTACACATAGAAGATATATCTGTTGCTAGAATAAAAACTCCATACGAAAGATTAAAAATAGGACAAGAAGTACAAATAAATGTAAAAGAAATTGATAGGCAAAATGGAAAAATAAATTTATCATATAAAGAGTCATTAGGAACTTGGGAAGAAAATGCTCAAAAGTTTAAAGTAGGAATGAAAGTGAGAGGTATTGTAAGAGAAACCGAAAGAAATAAAAATGGAATATTTATAGAATTATTACCAAATTTAGTAGGAATGGCAGAATATAAAGAAAACTTACAATATGGACAAGATATTAACGTTTTAATAAAAAGAATAGATTACAAAAGAAAAAAGATAAAATTAATATATAGTTGTTAATATGTTTTGAAAATTCAAAATTTATAAGAAAGGAATGATTTGAAAAATGGTAGAAGATAATGAAATAAAAGCAGAGGTATCACCATTTGCAATTAGAGAGGGAGAAATAAAAACTTTTGATGGTAAAGATGGTTATGTATCTATGAATCAAATTGTACACAAGATAAATATAGGACATATTACAGATATACATTTTGCAATATTAGAATTAGTAAATGAGTTTGAATTTATTACATCAAGACAATTATATCAAATGCTTGAAATAAAGGGTATAGATCCAAAATCACAAGACAAATTAAATACAAAGTTAGATTCATTAGTAAAATGTAAAATCTTAACAAGATATTATTTTACATCTGATGAAGGAAAAGGGATATATAGAATATATTGTTTAGAAAAAATGGGAAAATATCTATTAACATCAAAAGAAATAGATACAAAATGGCAACCATCAGATAATACAAAACCTGTTGCAATGATAAAGAAAAGATTAGCAGGAAATCAAGTATTAATAGCTTATTTAAGAAAAGTTAAAGCTTTTGATGGATATATTGTAAAGCCAGCAATTACTGCAAAAACATTAGGAAAAGTATTTAAAACAGCAGGTGGTACAGTAAAATTAACAAAAAACAGAAAAACAATTCAATTTTTATTTGAAGTAATAAGAAGAGAGCAAGATTGGCAAAAGAAGTTTATAGAAAAAATGAATTTATACAAAGATTTTTATGAAAATTATGTACCAGGAGATTCAGGTTTTTTAGGAATACCACAATTAATATTTGTGTGTGAAGATGAAAAACATATGGCAGAGACTTATAAAGAACTTGTAGCAAATAAAATTGAAATTCCACAAATAAAGTTTTTATTTACAACAGATTTAAGACAAAATAAAGAGACTTTAAGTGAGACTTTAGTTGAGTTTAAATTAGTAGATGGAAAGTATAAAATGGAAAATGTAGAATTAAAGTTAATAGGATAGTAAAAATTCTAGAGATTTATACAATCTCTAGAATTTTTTTTGCTTTACTTACATCTTCATCTGTTGCAGGTCTGATATTATCTAATTCATAATTAATACCTAATTGTTTCCATTTATATTTACCCATATCATGATAAGGTAGAACTTCAACTTTATCAACAGTTTTTAAACTATTGATAAAATATTTTAAATCTAGTAAATCATCTTCATCATCAGTAAGACCAGGAACAAGAACTTGTCTAATCCACATATGAATATTATTATCACTTAAATATTTTGCAAAATTCAGTTCATATTCATTATTAAATCCAACTAAATCTTTAGATTTATTAGAATTTATATGCTTTATATCTAATAAAACCAGATCAGTAAGAGAAAGCACATGTTTAATATCATCAGTTAAAGCAACCATTCCAGATGTATCAATACAAGTATGAATATTTTCATTTTTTAATTTTTTAAATAATTCAATTAAAAACTTTACTTGCAAAAGAGGTTCACCACCAGTAATGGTAACTCCTCCATATGGACAAATATAATTTTTATATTTCATAATTTTTTCAAATATTACATCTAATGACTTATAATCACCACCTGACATATCCCAAGTATCACGATTGTGACAATATTTACATTTTAAATGACAGCCCTGTAAAAAAAGGACAAATCTTATTCCAGGACCATCTACTGTACCAAAAGATTCTATTGAATGAACTTTTGCATAATACCTTAAATCTAAATTTTCTTTATTCATAGTTACTCCTAAAAAATGTGACAAAAGGGGCGTCCCTTTTTGTCACGTTTTTGACTAGTGTTTTTTGTGACAAAAAGGGACGCCCCTTTTGTCACGTTTTTTATATTCTTTCATGTATAGTTCTGTTAATAACATCCAACTGTTGTTCTCTAGTTAATTTTGTGAAATTAACAGCATAACCAGAAACACGAATAGTTAGTTGAGGATATTTTTCAGGATGTTCCATAGCATCTTCAAGCAAGCTTCTATCAAAAACATTTACATTAATATGATGACCAGTTTGTTTAAAATAACCATCAAGCATATTAACTAAATTTGTAACTCTTTCATCTTCAGATTTTCCAAGTGTATTTGGAGTAATTGAAAATGTATAAGATATACCATCTTCAGCTTCTTCAAAAGGAAGTTTTGCAATTGAATTCATAACAGCTAGTGCACCATTTGTATCTCTTCCATGTAGAGGGTTTGCACCAGGTCCAAAAGGAGTACCAGCTGATCTTCCATCAGGTGTATTTCCTGTATTTTTACCATATACAACATTTGATGTTATTGTTAATATTGATAATGTGTGTTTAGAATTTCTATATGTTTGATGTTTTTGCAATTTATTCAAAAATCTTTTTACAACAACTACAGCAATTTCGTCAACATTATCATTATCATTTCCGAATTTTGGAAAATCTCCTTCTACTTCATAGTCTGTAGCCAGACCTGTTTCGTCTCTAATTACTTTTACTTTTGCATGTTTTATTGCAGATAAAGAGTCTGCTACAACTGAAAGTCCTGCAATTCCACATGCCATTGTTCTAACAATATCTTTATCATGTAATGCCATTTCTATTGCTTCATATGAATATTTATCATGCATATAATGTATTGCATTTAATGCTTTTATATAAATTTTGGCAACATAATCCATCATTTGATCAAATTTTTCTAATACTTCATCAAAGTCTAGATACTCTGATGTTATTGGAGCAAATTTTGGAGTAATTTGTTTTCCTGAGATTTCATCTCTACCACCATTTATTGCATATAATAAAGTTTTTGCTAAGTTTGCTCTTGCTCCAAAAAATTGCATTTGTTTTCCTATTTTCATTGGTGATACACAACATGCTATTCCATAATCATCTCCTAAAGTTATTCTCATTAAATCATCATTTTCATATTGAATTGATGATGTTTTTATTGATAAATCTGAAGAGTATCTTTTAAATCCATCAGGAAGTCTTGTAGACCATAGAACTGTTAAATTTGGCTCTGGTGCAGGTCCTAAATTTTCTAAAGTGTGTAATATTCTGAATGAATTTTTAGTTACTAATGTTCTTCCGTCAACTCCCATACCACCAATACTTTCAGTAACCCAAACTGGATCTCCACTAAATAATTCATTATATTCAGGTGTTCTTAAAAATCTTACTAATCTTAATTTCATAACAAAATGATCCATTATTTCTTGAGCTTCATCTTCAGTTAATGATCCATTTGCTAAATCTCTTTCAAAATATATATCTAAAAATGTTGATATTCTTCCAATACTCATTGCAGCACCATTTTGATCTTTTATCGCTCCTAAGTATCCAAAGTATAACCATTGCACAGCCTCTTTTGCATTTGATGCTGGCTCGGATATATCATATCCATATTTTGATGCCATTGCTTTTAATTCATTTAATGCATCTATTTGTTCTGAAATTTCTTCTCTTTCACGAATTGTGTTTTCACAAAATTCATCTGTATTTAATATTTCTAAATCTTCTTTTTTTAGTGCAATTAAAAGATCCACACCATAAAGTGCAACTCTTCTATAATCTCCTATAATTCTTCCACGACCATAACCATCAGGAAGTCCTGTAATTAAGTGACTACTTCTAGCTGATCTTATATCTTGTGTATACACACTAAAAACACCATCATTGTGAGTTTTTCTAATTTTATGAAAAATTTTAGAAACTTCAGGGTCAACTTCTTTTCCATAAGCTTCACAAGATTTTTCAACAATACGTATTCCTCCAAATGGCATTATCGCTCTTTTTAATGGTGCATCTGTTTGTAATCCAACTATTTCTTCTAATTCTTTGTTTATATATCCAGCATCATGTGCTGAAACTGTAGATACTGTTTTAGTATCTATATCTAGAACTCCTCCTTTTGAATCTTTTTCTTTTTTGTATAGTTCTAGAACTTCATCCCATAGTTTTTTTGTTTTTTCTGTAGTTTTTGCTAAGAAACTAGAATCACCTTCATAAGGTGTATAGTTATTTTGAATGAAATCTCTTACATTAATTTCATGTACCCAATCTCCCTTTTTAAATGAATTCCATTGTTTAAAATCCATAATAACCTCCTTATATTTATATTATTTACTTATTTTACAATAATATAATATCATAAGGATCTTTTTTTAGCAATTAAATTTTTTTCCAAAATCCTCCTCTATTTGAAGTTTTATTAAATCGCTTTTTAAATTATTAATAACT
>CAPNAQ010000007.1:5236-25965 GCA_948663505.1 uncultured Clostridia bacterium
ATAACTTTTTTATTATATTCATTTAATTTTGCATAATTTTCTAAAAATTTATTATCAATTAGATCGACAATTTCTAAAGATTCAGAATTAATTACTTCACTGAATAAAAAATTTGGTGAAATATGAAGTGCTTTACAAAGATTAACAATTGTATTAGCACTACCAAAAGATATACCACGTTCTAATTGACTAATATATCTTGCAGATAGAGATAATTTTTCAGCAAGTGCTTCTTGAGTATATGGAGTATTTGATCTTGCAATTTTAATCTTTTTTCCTATATTTTTTCTTAGTTTTTGTTCATTTTCAGTCATATAAACCTCCAATTTATTAAATTTTATAAAAGTATAACAATCAATTTTACAAATTAAAATGAACTATTAATATCATAACATAATTGTTATATGAACTAATAGCATGATAATGTCCATTTTGGGACAGTCCCCATTTGAACATTAGTAACAAAAAATTAAAAAAATTTTGAAAAAACCCTTGCAAAAATAAAAAAGTTATATTACAATTTAAATGAAGTGGAAAGAAGTGGTACAAAGTGGTATAAAAGTGGAAAGGAGTGAAGCCAATTGTTAATGGGGGAATATGAGCATACATTAGATACTAAAGGTAGACTAATTATGCCAGCAAAATTAAGACAAGACATCGGAGAAAAATTTGTAATAACAAAAGGATTAGATGGATGTTTATTTGCTTTTTCTCAAGAAGAATGGGCTAACTTTGAAGAAAAATTAAAATCATTACCACTTTCAGACAAAAATGCAAGAAACTTTGTAAGATTTTTTCTATCAGGAGCAACAGAATGTGAAATAGACAAGCAGGGAAGATTTTTAATACCAAATAATTTAAGAGTTGCAATACAATTAGAAAAAGAAGCAGTAATAATTGGAGTAGGAACTAGACTAGAAATATGGAATAAAGAGAATTGGCAAAAATGCGATGAAAATATATCTGCAGATGAAATTGCTGAAAATATGACAATGTTAGGTATATAACTTGAAAAAGTTTATATAAAAAACAGAAGAAAAAAGTACAAAAGATTATTACAAAAAACTAAAGATAACAAAACAAACGAAGAAAGTACAAAAGACTTTACAAAAGAAGAAAATACTTAAGATAATTATACAAAAGAATATAGAACAAAAGATAAAGTAACAAAAGAAAAAATATAGAATATAAAACTTAAACAAAAGAGAAATATACAAACCTATAAATAAAAAGAAATACCAAAGTGAAATTTACATATATTAAGATAAACGGCTGGTAGTTATACCAGCTGTAATTGAATATAAGACTTTACGATAGACTTATATTTATACAAAATGACTTTGAAACAAGTATATAAGGTACTGCAAAATGTAGTTCATATAATAAGAGCAAAAAATTTGTTTCATAGGAGGGAATGATATAAGATTGGAATTTAAACACATACCAGTAATGCTAAAAGAATGTATAGAAGGTCTAAATATAAAAGAAAATGGAATATATGTAGATGGAACTCTAGGGGGAGCAGGGCATAGTAAAGAAATAGCAAAAAGATTATCAGATAAAGGCTTATTAATAGGAATAGACAGAGATGAGGAAGCTCTGCAAGCTGCAAAAGCAAATTTGAATCAATTTAATAATATAAAATATGTACAAGATAATCATGATAATATAAAAGAAATATTAGAAAATTTAAAAATACAACAAGTAGATGGAATATTATTAGATTTAGGAGTTTCTTCATATCAATTAGATGAGAAAAATAGAGGCTTTAGTTATCTAGGAGAAAATCAATTAGATATGAGAATGGATAAATCTCAACAATTAACAGCACAAATAGTTTTAAACACATATTCAGAAGAAAAACTTGCAGAAATAATTTATCAATATGGAGAAGAAAAATTTTCAAGACAAATTGCAAAAAATATATGTGAATATAGGAAAGATAAAGAAATAAAAACAACTAAACAGTTGGTAGAAATAATAGAAAAGTCAATACCAAAATCGAAACAAAACGATGGACATCCTGCTAAGAGAACATTTCAAGGAATACGAATAGAAGTGAACAATGAAATAGAACCATTATATAATACAGTAAAAGATTGTATTGATTGTTTAAAAAAACAAGGAAGATTATGTATTATAACTTTTCATTCTTTAGAAGATAGAGCAGTAAAAAATGCTATGTTAGAATCAAAAGGAAAATGTACTTGTCCAAGTGATTTACCTTATTGTGTATGTGGAGCTAAAACACTTGGAAAAATTATTACTAAAAAACCAATAATAGCAACAGAACAGGAGCAAGAGGGCAATTCAAGAAGTAAAAGTGCAAAACTTAGAATTTTTGAAAGGTTATAAAATGAAGAAAAGAAAGAGAGGTGAAAACTTATGGCACAAGCAAAGTATCAGTATGGAACAAGTCCGAGAAAAGTTGAGACTAATCCTAATTATAATAAGAGAAAAAAGAAAAATGTTAATACAAGAAAATTAGAAGTTGTAAAAGAGGTTCCTAGACAACAAGTTAAAATTTCTAAAAAGCAGAAGATTAAACAATTAAAAATGACTGTTATGGTTGTTGCTTTGTTTTTATTATTATTAACCATAAGTTGTAGAAACTCTCAAATAGACAGACAGTTTAATAATATTCAAGATCAGAAAAAGGTATTAGCGGCATTACAAAAAGAAAATGAACAATTGAAGGTTAGTATTGAAAATAGCCTGAATTTAAGTAATGTTGAAAAAGTTGCAAAACAAGAATTGGGTATGGAAAAGTTGACAAATAAGCAAACTGTATATGTAACTTTGCCTAAAAAGGATTATGTGGAGTCTGCCTCTGAAAAGGTTATAATTGAAGAAGAGAAAAATTGGTTTGGAAAATTAACTGATTTTGTTAAAAATTTTTTTAAATAGAATAAAAACCTACACCTCTAATAAAATTAATAGAGGTGTTTTTATTGTGAAAAAATTTTTCATAATAAAAAATAGTTGTAAGAGCAAAATTGCTCAAATGGAGGTTTTTATGATACAAACAAATTTATCTACAAAAAAGAGAATGAGAAATATATTATTTATAGTTTTTATAATAATAGCATTATTAATACGGAAGAATAGGATACATACAATTTATAGATGGAAAAAGACTATCATCAATGGCATATGAACAACAAACATTAGACAGAACAATAAATCCAAAAAGAGGAACAATATATGATTCAACAGGTAAAATTTTAGCACAAAGTAGTACAGTCGAGACAGTAACAGTAAATCCAGTAAATATAAAAAAAGATATGAAAGAGAAAGTTGCAAAAAAACTTTCTGAAATTTTCAATTTAGACTATGAAAAGGTTTTAAAGAAGGTTTCTAAAAGAAGTTCAATAGAAACAATTGCAAAAAAAGTAAGTAAAGAAGAAACTGATAAACTTAGAATATGGATAGAAGAAGAGGGAATTACAACAGGAATTAATATAGATGAAGATACAAAAAGGTATTATCCTAACAATAATTTAGCGTCACAAATTATAGGTTTTTGTGGAAGTGATAATCAAGGTTTAGACGGAATTGAGGCTAAATATGAAAAAGTTCTTGCAGGATCAAAAGGAGCAATAAAAAGACATACAGATGCAAAAGGAGGAGAGATTGGAGAAGAAGGCGAAAAATATGTTGCAGCAATTAATGGAGATAGTATTGAACTTACAATAGATATAAATATACAATCTATTGTTGAAAAATATTTAAAAGAAGCATGTATAGATAATATATGTACAGATGGTGGCAATATTGTAGTTATGAATCCTAAAAATGGTGATATTTTAGCAATGGCAACATATCCAGATTATAATTTAAATGAACCATATTCAGCTTATACTGATGAATTAAAAGGAATATGGAGTGATTTAGAACAAGCAGATAAAACAAAAAATTTACAAGCTGTTTGGAGAAATAGAGCTATTACTGATACATATGAACCAGGGTCAACATTTAAAACAATTACAGCTTCTGCAGCTCTAGAAGAGAAGATTATAACAGATATTGATAAATCAGGGCAATTTGCATGTACAGGAGGAATAGAAGTAGCAGGTGTAAGGATAAAGTGTTGGAGATATTATAGACCACATGGTGCTGAAAGTTTAAGACAGGGTTTAATGAATTCTTGCAATCCTGTATTTATTGGATTAGGTCAAAAAATGGGAGTACATACATATTATAGTTATTTACAAAAGTTTGGTTTGTTAGAAAGAACAGAAATAGATTTACCAGGTGAGGCAGGAAGTATATTTTTAGCTGAAAATAAGGCTGGACCAGTTGAACTTGCTACAATTAGTTTTGGGCAAAGATTTGAAATCACACCTATTCAATTAGTTACAGCTGTATCTGCAATTGCAAATGGTGGTAATTTAGTTCAACCTAGAGTTGTAAAAGCAATTATTGATAGTGAAACAGGAGAAAAAACTAATATAGAAACAAAAGTTAAATCACAAGCTATTTCTAAAGACACATCAGAAAAAGTATTAAGTATGATGGAATCTGTTGTAGCTGAAGGTACTCGGTAAAAATGCTAAAGTTGCAGGATATAGAATTGGTGGAAAAACAGGTACTTCAGAAGATGGTGTTAATACTAATAAATATGTTACTTCTTTCTTAGGGGTTGCACCAATTGAAGACCCTCAAGTAGTGGTTCTCGTTACATTATATAATCCTACAGGAGAGGGGGGACACCAAGGAGGAGAGTGGTTCATTTTGTCGCTACATGAGATAGATGTTTGAACGAATGTGAATTACGGATATCTTATGCAACTGAATGAAGTGAAGTTGTATACCTTAAATACCATTCAAAAGACTTTACAATTTAGGAATAAATAAACAATCAAATCAAAGAGAAAGTAGTTTTGTTTTATAAATTACTTTCTCTTTAAAAATATACAAGGAGGACAAGATATGTCAAAAGAAAATATTATTGGTACAAATTTTATAATGACTAACAGAGATTTGATAACTAAATTTGGAGTAAATTCAGCTGTAATGCTAGGCGAATTATATGGGAGAATGAATTATTTTAGAAAAATAAATGAATTAAAATTTGGTTACTTTTTTGCGACAAAAGAGAGCATAGAAAAGAGTACAAAATTAAGTCCATATAAACAAAGAAAAGCAACATCAATTTTACAAACGGAAGGAATTTTAAATATAAAACATATAGACATTCCACCAAAGACTTATTATAAAATTAATGAAGAAAAACTTATGAAAGTACTGAAAAATTCAGTAGTCGAAAATATCGACAACAAGAGATTGAAAATTTGAACAACTAGGTGTCGAAAATATCGACTACAGTATGTTAAAAAATTTAACACAAATAATAATAAGTAATAATAATAAAAAAATAATAAGTAATATCACACACTAAAAACTTAAATTGAAGAGAATCATTAAAAATCCAAGTGGGACATAATGTCCTAAATGAATATATCTTTACAGAGAGTGAAGGTATATGGAAAAAAATTGTTTTTTATAAGTAAATAGTTAATTATAAAAGAAAAAAGTGGACAGGTTGTCCACAATTGATATAATTTTACAAAGAGTAAGGCTATAGCAATAAAAATATATTATAAAAATGTATGCCTTTTTGTAATACATTTTTGTAAAAGTAATACTATTAGAAAGCTTTGCTTTCAAAGGTTGTAAGGGGAGATGTAATACATCTATTCTTGCACTACGCAAAAAAGTAAGAGAATTTTGAAAATGGGCTGAATTTATAAAATGAACAGTTAGAATTAAGTTAGTTGTTCGAACAAAGTTAAGATAGCTGTTTGAGCTATAGCGAATTACAGATATCTTATGCTATGTAGAGTTACAAATAACTTATGCAACCGAATGAAATGAGGTTGTATACATTAAAAATTAAGTATAAGGAGAGATGAAAAATGCTAAATAATGAAGAATTAAAATCATTTCAAGAAGAATCTGTTATTGATTCTTGGTATAATACTAGAGCAGAAGATTTATATATATTAAATGATGTTGATAAAAAGAAAATAACAGAAATAACAAAAGGAGAAGATACATATCAAAAAAAAAGCAAATGAAATATTCCAAATAGCTAAAGAGAATGATAGGGAAAGAATATTACAGAAGATAGATAAACATTGTAATAAATTAGTTAATATTGGTGGCTATGAAAACGAAAAATTTTATAAAGTTGGATTTATAGATGGAATTAATTTGATTATTGAATGTATAGGGGGAAAAGCAAAATGTTAAGTAAATATGGAATTTTATATAGTAAATATTTAGAAGAATATAAGCCAATAACATATCAAGAATTGATCATGAATGGAACAATAAATGATTTTTTAGAATTAAAAGATAAAGAATTTAATAATTTAAGAAGTTCTATTGTAAATGAATTAAAAAATAGATATAAGAAACCTAGTACAGATAGTTTTATAGAACAGACTGAATATAATTATTTTATTTATAATAAAGCAGATGAAATTGTAATTTGGACATCATGTCCAAAATCAATATAAAACTACATAGAGAAAGAAAATAGTTGAAAAAAGTACTTATATAAAATGTCGGACAAAAATCTGACATTTTTTTTAAAATCTGACAAGTTAAAGACTTTGCCTTTAAGTGTTTTAGGGGTGTATGTCAGACACATATTCTTGCACTACATTAAAAATAAAATCAGTTTATAAAAATGTGGAAATTGTGCTAAATAAACTTTTTAACCCAAATGGTCAAGTCAAAATAATTCACTGCAAAATAATTTTATCAAATAGAATTGTAAAATAAAAAATGCAATGTTATAATCTAAATGAAAAAATATTTTTAGAAGAGGTGAATAATGCATACTAATAATCAATTAGTAAAATATAAGAATAATCTTATTAGAAAATGGTTTGTTAATATTTCCAATAAAATCAAAAGCAAATTTACTACTTCTAAGCTATGGGATAAAGATATTGAAGATAAAATAATAAGAGAATTCCCCAATGAATTAGAGCAAAAAGAAGTTAAGGAATTACTAAAAGATTTACTAACGAGAAATAATAATTTACTCGAAACTATAGATATCAGAATGTTAGACAAAGATTTTTTGAATTTATTTAGTAAAACTAAATTGGAAAGAATCATTACTTCTGAATCTTTACAACAAAATATATTAGAACTATCTAAGGAAGAATTACAGACGTATGCTTATCTATTAAACTATAATTTAGTAGATTTTAATGAACGAATTGGAAGTCTATATACATTTTCTTGTAAAAATTTAAACTTGGAAGAATTACAAAGCTTAAGTGAAAAAGATAGATTAAAAGCAATTAGTATCATACTAAGTGATAGAGATAGTGCATTTCATTTAAATAATTTAAATGAGTTAAATGATTACTATGAAAAAAGAAAAGAAATGTGTAAGCAGATAATAGATAATCCTAAAATAGTGGAAGAAGAATACGAAAAAAACATGAATTCTGAAGAAGAAATATCTTTTTTTCCATTTGGATTATTATATGAAATGAAAAATTCAAGTGATTTAGACAGAATAAGATATGGAATTATTGAAGCAAAATATGGAATGAGCCTAGAAAAAGCAAAAATTCTATGTAGTACTTTTGGGAATGACATAGAAAAGATTGAACAATCAGAAGACACAAGAATCATTAAAGAATTGAAGGCTATATTAGAAGAGGATAATCTTGATAGCTTAAAGAAAATCAATCTAGATGAAGATTATGCCAATTATGAAGGAACAATTAATATTGTATCAAATTTAAGAAATGTTTATTTGCACAAATATCAAGAAACTTTATATCAAATTAATGAAGAAGACTATATTGGCACACAAAGGGTGAAAACAAAAGGAAAGAAATCTGATGTAAAAATATATAATGTTTTAGGTAAAAATAATGATAGAGTTTTTGACTTTAACATGATTTTGACTTCGTTAGGAGGAATTTACTGTTTAAATCATAATTACGATGATTTAAAATCCGATTGGGATAGAGCAGATAAAAATCATACTATTTCATGTTCCTATATAGGAAATGATTTTTTGGGAGTCGTTGATGAAAACTACCTATTAGCTTTTTCTGATATTGGAGAAAATGAATTATTAAGAGCTAGTAATCAAGATGCTGGAACTATTGAGTCGCCTTTTGAAACATGGGAAGATTTAGAAGGAAATAAATTTCTAACACCACAAAATGAAATAAATTCTTCTAAAATATATAATGAATTATTTTTTGAAAGAAAAGTAGAAAGAAATGGCAAACTAATAAACAGAACGCCTACTTTTGCAGTATTTATAGCAGAAACTATTGATGATATTAATGACAAGAAAAATGATAGATGGCGAGAAACAAAAAGAATGGCAGCTGAATTAGGCATTCCAATTGCTGTAATAGATGGAACTCAATGTACAAAATTAGAATTCGAAAAGGTTCAAGAAATGGTTAAAACTGTTAAAGAAGAAAAAAGAATGGATTTAATTCCAGAAATCATACATAAAATAGAAAATAATAGAGCAGCACAAATGGGATTGCTAAAAAATGTAAGAAATGAAATTTTTTCTGAAGTAAAAGTAAAGAAATTACTAGAAGAAGTTATTGGAACAATCATAACCTCTGATATTAATACTTTTAATCAAGGGATTGAAGAATTTGCAAGAGTGACTAAAAAAATAAAAAGTTCTTATCCAGAAAAATCTGATGAATATCTTGAAAGGTGTAAAACATATGATTATGATGATTATCTAGATAGGTTAAAAGTGTTATTTAGTTCTAGAAATGGATTAAATGGAGATGATTCTTCGGGAATAAGAGAAAATGCAATTGTTAATCAGTTAGAACAAAATGGTAAAGAAATAGATTTATAATATAAAAAATAGCAGATAAAACATATATAATCAGATTTGTTTCATACCATTTTATTTGAAAAATATTGATAATAGAGGTATTTTATGATAATATAGAGTAAAGAAAAAGAGAATAAAATAGATATATACTATTAAAGTTAGCAAAAAATGTGAAAATAACTATAATATTGAAAAAATAGATAAAACTTAGAGGAGTGAAGTTATATTGTTAAATCCAGTTAGAATTTATGGAGCATGGGATGAAGGAATTGTGCTAGATAATCATATGCTAAAAAGTGTATTTTTAGGATATGATGAAAATGGAAAAGAGAAATTTGAAAATACAAGAACAGAAATCGGAGAATTGATATATAAATTTAAATATCAAAAAGACAAAGAAAGTTTGCCTAAAATAATGAATTTAATAAAAGATATTTTAGACAAGTGGCAATTGAAAGAAAAAATTGATATAGTTATACCAGTTCCACCATCTAATAAAACAAGAGAATACCAACCAGTATTTGAAATGACTAAAGAAATAGCAAAATTTCTAAGTAAAGAATGTAAATTAGATGTATTATCAAAAGAGAGTAATTTACAAGTAAAAGATGGTTATGATATTAGTGGTATGATAAAACAGACTGTAAAATTAGAACGACCATCAAATGTATTAGTAATAGATGATTTATATAGCACAGGAGCAACATTAAATGAAACATGTAAAACTCTGAGAAAAGATAGAAATGTAAAAAATATATATTGTTTAGCTATGACTAAAACAAAGGGGTGAGAAGTTTGAAAGTTTTTATAGCAGGACCTAGAGCTATTAAAGAGCTAGATGAAAACATTAATATAAAATTAAAGAGTATTTGTGAGAAAAATTACGATATTTTAGTTGGAGATGCAGATGGAATAGATAGTAGTATACAAAGATTTTTACAATTAAAGTCGTACAGAAATGTTACAGTGTTTGCAAGTAAGGGAATTGCAAGAAATAATTATGGGGATTGGGAAATAGAAACAGTAAAAGTAGATGATAATGTAACAGGATTTGATTTTTATGCTCAAAAAGATTTAGAAATGGCAAAGAGAGCAAATATAGGATTTATGATTTGGAATGGTAAAAGTAAAGGAACATTTAATAATATGATTAACCTATTAAATTTAGAGAAAGAGGTAATTTTATATTATACACCTAATCAAAAGTTCTACCAATTTAAAACAATGAAAGACTTAAATAATTTCTTAAACATGAATGTAAAGTTAGATAGTAAACTGAAGAAATTATTACCTAAAAGAGATGTTAATCAATTTGTGCAAGCATGTTTATTTTAAATAATAAGAGATACAAGTAATAAGAATAACTAGAAATTAGTAAGAAACTAATTATCTAGTTATTTTTTTGCAAATTTTTAGAAAGATTACCGATTTTTGAGTTCTAAGTGACATTTACTTAGTAGAGAGAAAAAAGTAATAAAATTTTTCTCCACATAATAAACTTAAATATCAAAATAAAAGAGGTAATGAAAATATGAAGAAAAAATATGAATGTTTAGTTAATAATAACGATTCATATCAATTACAAGTTGGAGATATATTGGTGGAGATGAAGTATGCTAGCAATAAAGAAATTGAAGAATGTATATTGAGTATTTTGACACAAAAAATAGGAAAGTAAAATTGCTTTGCAATTTTGCATTTCTGAAACTGTAACAGATAAATCTTAATAGTTTTAGCAAATTGGGCTGATTTTCTAATTTGGACACGTTATACTATATAGAGAAGGGAGGAAAGAAACAATAATGGCTGGGAGAAAATCAAAATATTCTTCAGAAAATTCAAATGCAAAAGGAACAAAAATGTGGTCAGTGGCTGTTTATATTAGACTTTCACAAGAAGATAGTGACAATGGAGAAGAAAAGAGTGAAAGTAACAGTATTACAAGCCAAAAGGCATTATTAAATGAATTTATTGAAGAACATGATGATTTGATTGTTTATGATAATTATGTTGATGACGGTTACACAGGAACAGACTTTAATAGACCTGGATTTCAAAGATTACTAGAAGATATGAGAAAAGGAAATATTAATTGTGTTTTAGTTAAAGATTTATCAAGACTTGGAAGAAACTACATAGAAGTTGGAAACTACATAGAGCAAATATTTCCATTATTTAACATTAGGTTTATTGCCATAAATGATAGTGTAGATAGCTTTAAAAATCCTACCAGTACAAATACAATATTAGTACCATTTAAAAATCTAATTAATGACGAGTATTGCCGAGATACATCAATAAAAATAAGGTCAGCACTAAATGGAAGAAAAAAGAAACGGAGAGTTTGTAGGGGCATTTCCATCTTATGGGTATATAAAAGATCCAGAAGATAATCATAAGTTAATCATTGATGAAGAATCAGCCAAAATTGTAAAAAAAATTTTTGAATGGAAAGTAAATGAAGGTTTAGGAAATTTAAGTATTTGTCATAGACTAAATGATATGGGAGTTTTAAATCCAACAGGATATAAAAAGAAAAGGCTAAATCAAAATTATAATAATTCTCAAATAATGCAAGAAGATTATTCTTGGTGTCCATCTACAGTTAGAAATATTTTAAAAAATGATATATACATAGGAAATGTTACACAAGGCAAAAGGAGAGTAAAGAGTTATAAAGTTCATAAAGTAGAGCAAGTACCAGAAGATGAATGGATTACAGTAGAAAATATGCATGAGCCTATTGTAGATAAAGAATTATTTGAAAAAGCACAGGGTATGAGAAAAGTTGATACTAGAGTACAAAATAGTGGAAACTTAAGTATGTGGGCTGGAATATTGAGGTGTAGCGATTGTGGTAGAGCAATGCACAAGAAATATTGTAAAAATAAAAGTGGTACTGTTTATGAATATTACATATGTGGCACATATAGAAAAAAGTCAAATAAGTTATGCACAAAACATACGCTAAAAGTAGAAGAATTAGAAAAAGCAGTATTAGAAGCAATTAAGTTACATATAGAATTACTTGTTGATACTGAAAAGCTATTAGAACAAATTAATAAATTAGACACTAAAAAATTGGCGAATGAGAATATGGAAAATATAAAACAAGCAAAAGAAAAAGAGATAGAAAAATTAAATAATTTGAAAAGATGTTTATATGAAGATTGGAAAAACGGTTATATAACAAAAGAGGAATATTTAGAGTATAAACACAAATATGAACAAGATACCGAAAAAATAAAAGAAATTATTAGTAATTTGGATAAACAAAAAGAAAAGCAAGAAGAAATGATAAATGGAAATAGCCTATGGATAGAAAACTTTAAAGCACATAAAAATATAACTGAATTGGATAGAGACATTACAATAGAATTAATTGATTACATAGAGGTACATGAGAATAAAAGAATAACCATTCATTTTAAATTTATGAATGAATTAAATAAAATTTTGGAATATATAGAAAAAGAAGAAACATGATAAAATTAAAATTTATTATCTTATATAAAAATTAATGCCCTATACGGAAAGTTATTTTTGTATATAAAAATAACTTGACAAAAGGTAGAGCTAAGGAATATAATAAATAGAGGTGATAAGTATGTTAAAGAGAGAAAAATATTTGGAAAAAATTAGAGATTTCTATGATAGTGATTTGATTAAAATTTTAGTAGGAATTCGTAGATGTGGTAAATCTGTAATATTAGAACAGATTATGCAAGAATTAAAAGAAAGAAATATTGATGAAGAACACATTATATATGTGAATTTTGAATTTATAGAATTTGAAGATTTAACAGATTATAAGGAACTAAATAAGTATATAAAAGAAAAGATGAAGGATAATCAGTTATATTATTTATTTTTTGACGAAATACAAAATGTTGAAAAATTTGAAAAGGTAATCAATTCATTAAGAGCTTCAAAGAAAGTGAGTATATTTATAACAGGTTCAAATAGTAGGTTATTATCAGAAGAATTATCAACGGTACTTTCAGGAAGATATGTGAGTTTTAAAATAAATCCGCTATCTTATAAAGAAGTATTAGAATTATTAGGAGAAGAAAAATCTACTGACGAGATATTTGGAAATTATATAAAATGGGGAAGTCTTCCTAATAGGTTTGAATTTAAAAAAGAAGAAGCAATCAAAAATTATTTATATGGAGTATTTGATTCTATTATATTAAGAGATGTAGTAGAAAGATTAAAAATTAGAGATACAGCTTTATTTAATTTAATTTTACAATATATTATAGATACAATTCGGAAGAGAATTTTCAGCAGAGAATATTATAAACTTTTTAAAAAATGAAGGACGAGATGTTTCAACATTAACCATATACTCATATTTGGATGCACTTTGCAAGGCTTTATTAATTAGAAAAGTTTATCGATATGACGTACATGGAAGGGCGGTATTAAAAACTTTAAATAAATATTATGTAACAGATTTAGGAATTGCTCAAATCAAAAATAATAAAACAGAAATGGATCAATCTTATGCTATTGAAAATATTGTATATAATGAGTTATTAATAAAAGGATATGATGTATATACTGGAAAAACGAAAAAGGGAGAAATAGATTTTGTGGCAACGAAATCAGACAAAAAAATATATATACAAGTAGCTTATAGTATACCGAATGAAGATACAAAAAATAGAGAATTTGGAGCTTATAATGTTATTCATGATAATTATCCTAAATATGTTATTACATTAGATAAATTGACATATGAATTTAATGGAATAAAACATATAAATTTAATAGACTTCCTTTTAGATGATAATTTTTAATATAAATAAAGGTGTAGTGACAAAATATACCAAGGAGGAGGTGTGGCAGCACCTGTTGGAGGTCAAGTATTTAGTGAAATATTACCATATTTAGAAGTAAATCAAGGAAATAAAGAAGAAATTGAACAAGTGGAAGAAATAACAGCACCAAATTTAATAGGAAAAACAATACAAGAAGCACAAAAAGAAGCAAAAGAAAATGAAATAGAGATAGTAATAGAAAATGAAACAGAAGAACTTGATAAACAGAATGTTATTGTAAAAGAGCAAATACCAAATAGTGGAATTACAATAAAGAAAGGAAGTAAAATGTATATAAAATACTAATTTATCAAAAACAAATTGCTGATATATAAATATTTAAATATATCAGCAATTTTACTATTAATAAACTAAATAATAAACAATAATATAGAAACTAAATCCTACGGAAATCAGTAGAATACGAATATTATTACAACGAAAATAAAAAATGTAACAGAAATATAAAAAAAATATAACATACAATAATAAAAGATGAAAAAGCTAGAAGCGTAAGCAGATATACAATTATAGAAAATAAGATATATTTACGTAATTGTATAAATGTGTTATAATAAAAGAGGATATGAAAGGTTTATAGGTAAAGCCAACAAAAAAACCTAAATATTTTATTATATAAGGAAGGATAAAAATGAATACAAATAACAAATTTAAAATTAATTTTTTATTTAAACTAAGCCTTTGTTTTGCTTTAGTATTAATAATATGTTTATTGCCAAAAACTTCAAACAAATCTTTTGCAGCAAATGAAGAATTTTGTTACTTATCAGATATACCTTATGACGCATCACAATCAAAATCTGGATATGGTTCATTTATTATGGATAAAGCAGGTAATAATTCTTTAATTTCTGTAAAGATAGAAGGAGGATATTACTCATTTGAAAAGGGAATATGGGCACATGCAGCATCTAAACTTGTATATGATTTAAGAAATTATGATTACGATTATTTTACAGCATATATAGGATTAAACAAAACTGCTGCTAGTTCAAGTAATGGTGTAAAATTTAAAATTTATACATCAGAAGATGGCAAGAATTGGAACTTACAAACAGATGAAAATCCAGCAGTATGCAAACCAGGAGATAATGCAACATTTGTTAAGATAAATATAAAAAATGAGAAATTTTTAAAACTAGAAGCGGATTCAAATGGAGCTAATGGAAATGACCATTCTGTTTATGCAGACGCAAAATTAATTAAAGAAACATACAAAGAACCAGGAGAAGATTTAGTACCATCAATAGATGAATTAGATAGAAAAATAAAAACAGAATTTGCAGGTGCAGATTTAGCAACTAATAAAGAATATGAATTAACACTTCTTAAAAGAGAACTTATCAATAGAGTGGGTAATTATGCTTTAAAAAGATTTTTAAGTGCAAGCCCAGAAAATAAAGAAACATATACTTGGTTAACAAGTAATGTAGACAATATTAGGTTATACATATTAGGTGGAACACCAGAAGGTGGAAGTTATTTTAATTCATTAACACAACTTTCTAGACTTTATAATGAATATAAAGATGACTTTATAATAACAGAGAAGTTAAATAATACCTGGTATCCAGATATGACTTATGGAGATCTATACAAAAAGATGGCAATTACACTTTCTTTAACACATTCTCAAAATGTTGGTCTATGGATGCAAGCAGGAGCAACAGAAAATAAATCAGATGCACTTAGACGTTATGCAATATATAAATATATGCACAAAAATGGAAAATTTAGAGCAACAGAAAGCTTAGATCTTACTCCATCATTTGAAGCACTACAAGTTGAAGAAATGCGTTTTATTATGAATAACTTAATAGATGATGAAGAAATTCTATGGTTGAATCAATATGTTCAAGATAGATTAGATCAATATAAAACAACAAACTGGTTAACACCACATCCATATATGGCTTATGTATATCCAAATTATGGTAACCCAATTTATTATGATGAAAATAATAAGCAATATTTTAATGAATTATTTTCTGTAAAAGATAAAAATACAGAAAATGGAACTATAGGACTATTTGACTTAACATATACTATACCTGGAGGTGAAAATATTCCAAGTTATGAAATATCTGTAACAAGAGGTACTTCAGAATATAAACTATATAAAGTATGGATGAACTTTAGAAACAAATTTGGAACTGGAGCAGTTTGTGGAGGTATTTCAAAAAGTGGTTCAAATATTCGTGCAACACATGGAATACCTGCAACAGTTATAGGACAACCAGGACATGCAGCACTTTTATATTATACAAGAAATTCTGAAGGAAAAGGTTACTGGGGAATTGACAATGACGTAAGTGGTTGGACATTATCAGAAAAAAGTGAAAGAATGCTACTAGGATGGGGAAATGCTAGTTATTCTAGAGGATATTCTGTAGTATATATGGCATTAGCACAAGAAGTAATAAATGATTATGAAAATTTTATAAAATGTGAAGAACAAGTTATTCTTGCAAATGCTTTTAAAGGAGATTTAGAAAAGCAAGAAGAAATATATGAAAAAGCATTAACAATACAACCTATA
This sequence comes from uncultured Clostridia bacterium, assembly GCA_948663505.1. Classification (GTDB taxonomy): domain Bacteria; phylum Bacillota; class Clostridia; order TANB77; family CAG-508; genus CAG-269. Next base: position 21,477 of record CAPNAQ010000007.1, read on the forward strand.
AATATTGATGCGTGGGTTGGTCTAATTAATGTATATAATGCAAGTGAAAATAAGACAGAAAATGATTACTATAATTTAGCAGAAAGATTAGCAGAGAGCTTAAAATGTTTCCCATTACCAATGCAACATTTGACTAATTTAATAAAACCAAAATTAACAAGTACAGAAAATATATATAGATTTACACTTTTACAAACAAGAATTTTAACAGAAGGAAGTCAGCTTCCTAATACTGCAACTGATCAAGTACTTCAACCATCACTTACAAGATTAGAAGCTAACTATTTATTAGGAAAACTAGATAAAACAATTGCAACATTTTCATTTGATGGAGAAGACGCAGGAAAAATTGTATTATCAAGTCGTTTTGATGGAAATGGTGTTCGTTGGGATTATTGCTTAACTGGAAAAGGTGAAAATGAAAGCTGGAAAGATGCCCAATGGCATGAAGTTTCATTTACAGCTGAAGAAGAACATAAATTACAATTAACAAGAGAAGAAATAGCAAGCATTACAGCAGAAAATGACATCTATGTACATATTGTTGGAGTAAATTATGATGAAAGTAACTTATATAAAATAGATATAACAGAACAAAGTCTTCCAAGCAATTTATATGCAAACGATTGGGAAAATAAAGTAATTGGAGTAGATGTAAATACAGAGTGGCGTTATACTGAAAATGACAATTGGACATTATTTAGTGTGAGTTCGCCTGATTTAACAGGAGATAAAACAATACAAATAAGACAAGCAGCAACAGGAACAAAATTAGCAAGCGAAAAATCTGACATGTATACATTTACAGCAGATAACTGGCCAAATACAAGAAAATATATACCAATAGAACATTTATCAATACATAGTTATTCTACTCAATCAACAGATAGCAAGAGACCTTACTATGCACCAAATGCAATTGATGGAAACATTCATACTATGTGGCATACAGATTTTGGACAAAATGTTTTACAACAACAAACAAAACCTTTTATTGCTATAGAGTTAGATGAACCAAGAAATATATCAGCTATAGAATTTGTACAAGGAAAATGGAGAGATGCTGACCCAGTTTATATAAAAAATGCTATTATATATGTAAGTAATGATGGAGAAACTTGGATAGAGGCAGGAAGAAAAGAAAATTGTGAACAAGATTTAGAATTCAAATCAGTTGAACTTAACGAAAGTGTTTATGGAAAATATGTAAAAATTGAAATGGATACATATGGTATGTTTTCATCTATAGCAATGGTAAATTTATTTGAAGATAAATCAAAGGTAACACTTGCAAACTTCTCATTTAATGGAGAAAATGCAGGAAAAATAATCTTAGTAGATGAATTTAAAGAAAAGGATTGGGAATATAGCTTAGATGGAGGAAAAACTTGGAAAAGAGGAACAGCAGATTCTTATGAATTAACAGAAGCAGAATTAAGACAAATAAACACTGATGATGGAATAAAAGTACGTTTAGATGGAAAAGAATCTACTATTAGTATTAAAGGACAAGAAGCTCCTACTATTTCAGCATATTTAAATGACTTAGAAAATAGATTAATAGGTATAAGTGATATAGACAATCTTGAGTGGAAAATTGAAGGAAATGCTAATTGGACTTCTTATTCAGAAAAAGAGCCAATAGTATTAGGAGATAAAAAACTTTTAATTAGAAAAAAAGCAGCAGGTACATTAATGCCAAGTGAAGCAGTAGAATTTGAATTTACAGCTGATAATCAACCAGATACAGCAAAATATGTATCAGTAAAACATCTATCTATTGAAAGCTTTTCAAGTACAACAGCAAATAGAGGAGAACCAGCAACAAATTCTATAGATGCACTTCCTACAACAATGTGGCATACAAATCGTACTACTACAACAATGAAAGATCCAAGATGGATTGTAATAGAATTAGATGAACCAAGATATATATCAAAAATTGAATATGTAAGAAAAGCAGAATATGCTTATGGAATTTTAAAAAACGGAACAGTATCTGTAAGTATGGATGGAGAAAATTGGGAAGTAGCAACTACTATAGAAAACTTATATAATCCAACAACAGCAGCAGAACTTATAGAGAGTGAAGATAGTAAAGATATTGTATTTGCAGAATCTAAAGAAGCTAAATACATAAAAATAGAATGTACAGAAGCATGTGATTATGTACATGGAAATAGAGATGGAAGACCAATGGATTATTTCTTCTCAGCAGCAATGTTTAATATATTTGAAGATATAACAAAAGCTGAATATCCAACAGCAGAAATTGAATATAGCACAACAGAATTAACAAATAGAGATGTCACAGCTACTTTAGTAAATGAAAATATGGATATTATAGTAACAAATAATAATGGAAGTAAAACATATACATTTACTGAAAATGGAACATTTACATTTGAATTTACTAATAAAAAAGGTGTAAAAGGAACAGCAACAGCAGAAGTAAATAATATTGATAAAACAATGCCAAATGCTAGTATAAATTATAGTACAACAGAACCAACAAATGGGGAAGTAATAGCAACAGTAACATTTGATAAAGAAAATGTTACAATAACAAACAATGGAGGAAATAACACTTATACATTTACTGAAAATGGAACATTTGAATTCGAGTTTGTAGGACCAGCAGGAAATACAGGAAAAGCTATTGCAGAAGTAAATTGGATAAATAAAGAAGCACCAGTTGGAACAATAACATATAGTGCAGAACATAAAATAAACCAAGATATAATAGCTACAATTACATTTGATAAAGAAAATGTAACAATAACAAATAATGAAGGAAAAAATACATATACATTTACTGAAAATGGAGAATTTACATTTGAATTTGTAGATGAAGCAGGAAATACAGGAACAGCAACAGCGATAGTTTCAAATATAGATAGAACATTACCAGTAGCAACAATAACATATGATATAAATGAACCAACAAATCAAAATGTAGTAGCAACAGTTACATTTGATAAAGAAAATGTAACAGTAGAAGGTGGAAATACACATACATTTACAGAAAATGGAACATATGAATTTAAATTTGTAGGACCATCAGGAAATGAAGGAATAGCAGTAGCAAAAGTTGATTGGATAGACAGAGTACTACCAGTAGCAACAATAACATATGATATAAATCAATTAACAAATCAAAATGTAACAGCAACAGTAACATTTAATAAAGAAAATGTTAAAATAACAAATAATAATGGAAGTAATACTTACACATTTACACAAAATGGAACATTTACATTTAAATTTGAAGATAATGTAGGAAACGAAGGAACAGCAACAGCAGAGGTTGAATGGATAGATAAGGTACAAATAACAGCAACAATAACATATGATATAAATGATATAACAAATAAAGATGTAACAGCAACAATAACATTTGACAAAGCAGGTGTAAAAGTAATAGATGACCAAGGTCAAGAAATTGAAAATGGAAATAAATATGTCTTTACAGAGAATGGAACACATGAATTTAAATATATAGGACCAGCAGGAAACACAGGAACAGCAATAGCAGAAGTAACTTGGATAGATAAAATACCACCAGCAGCAATTATTACTTATAATATATCAGAACCAACAAACAAAGATGTAATAGCAACAATAACATTTGATGAAGGTGGAGTGACAATAATAGATGAGAATGGCGAAGAAATTGAAAATGGAGATACATACACATTTACAGAAAATGGAACACATACATTCTACTATAGAGGACCATTAGGAAATATAGGAACAGCTGTTGCACAAGTAACTTGGATTTATAAAAACAATGATGAAGAATTTATATTTAGTTCTGAAAAATATAAAATTGAAAATAGTTTTATTTCAGAAATAAAACCAAAAATAGAGAATAAGAATGGAACAACAGTAGACGAATTCAAGAAAAATATAAAAACAAATCAAGTCCTTGCATTTTTTGATAAAGAAGGAAATCCTTTAGAAGGAAGCAGTATTATTACAACAGGAAGCAAATTAAGAGTTGGCGAATCTTTAGAATATACTCTTATAGTAAAAGGAGATATTGATGGAGATGGAGCAATTACAATTAATGACTTGGCAGAAATGAAATTACATTTAATAGAAATAGAAACATTAACAGGAAATGCTTTAAAAGCAGCAAATGTTGATGAAGATAATAAAGTTACTATAAATGATTTAGCAAGATTAAAATTAGCATTAATAGGATTAATGGAAATTAACTAAGTAATAAGAAACCCTAAGATATATCATTAAAGTAAGTGCAAAAAATTTAAAAGTCTATTAGAAAATGAGTGAGATTTTTCACTCATTTTTCTAATGGGCTTTATTTATATTATAGGAAAGTTCTATTAATATGTAAATATTTAATTGTATATTCTATAAAACTTTCCTATAATATAATTTTAGTAAATAAATCCTACGGAAATCAGCAAAATACAAATATTATTACAGTAAAAATAAAAAATGTAATAAAAAAATAACAAAAATA
>CAPNAQ010000008.1 GCA_948663505.1 uncultured Clostridia bacterium
TCCATATATCACTGCTTGTCCTATTCTCATATAAACTTTGTTTTTGTCCAGTTTGAAATTCTTCCATGTCCTTTTCATTTGTTTTCCTCCTTCCTTATTTTGGTTGAAGTTTTGCGTTAAATTTATTTTTATATTATATTTTTATTTAATTCTTCTTTTAATGCTTTTTCATAATCTTTAATCTTAAGTTGTCCTACTATTACTTGTTTTGAAATATTAGTTTTCTTAATAACTTCTTCTTTGTCTTGGTTTTATTTTGATTGTCTTTTATTGCAAAACAATCTCTTATTCCGTTTTCATCTTTAAAACTTGACATTATTCTATCTGCTTTTGATTTATAATACTGTTCTATTAGTTTGTTTACATTTGGTCTATCATCATATGTTTTTATTAGTTCTACAACATATTCTTTTTGCAGTTTTCCATTTTTTTAATTTCTTTGAGAATCTTATCTTTTACTTTTCTATCCATTATTTAATCCTCCTTATCTTTCTTTTTTGTTCTATAAAATTCTTTATGTTTTCATATTTTTCTATTGCTCTATTTATATCTTCCTCTATTGTCTCTAAATAGCTTTTATCTAACCCTTCATACCAAATATCTAAATATTCTTCTGAAACATCAGTACATAATATTTTATAAATTGCATTATGTATATTTTTTTGTATTGCTGTTTGTTCTTCTATTTTTTTAAATTCTTCTTCTATATACTTTTCTTCTTTTGTCTTTGGAAAATATGTATCATCTACTTCTATTGTTGTATCTCCTATCTTAAATCTCTTTACTACCATTTTGTAATCTCCTTTCTTATTTTAATTTAAATTTTAGTATTCTTTTCCTTCAATTACTTTACTTTCGTAATTCTTTTATATTTGTTAAATCGGTCAAGTCTTTATTTTCATATTCTTGTAAAAATTTTTCTAATGTATTTCTTCTTATCTTATAACTTCCTAATTTTAATGCAGGTAAAAAACCTAATTTAATTAAGCTATATATATAAGATGTATTTGTTTTTAATATTTTTGCTGTTTCTGCTACTGTATATAGCATTTGTTCCATTTTTTAGCCTCCTTTTTAACTATCTGTTAATTGTAAAGCTAAAAAAATATCTATAACTTCACAACCATATAATTTTGCTAATTTCTTTTTTGTTTCATCACTTGCATTCCTTTTACCATTTTCTAATAATGAAATAAAAGTAACTGTGTTATCAGTTGATTTAGCAACTTGTTCTTGCGTTAATCCTTTATCTTCTCTTAATTGCTTTAATGTTTTTCTTTTCATTTCGCACCTCCTTTTTTAACTTTGTGTTAACTGGTTATGAAGCTATTATATATAACCATCTGTTAATTGTCAATACTTTTTTTTAAAAAATTATTAACTTTTTGTTAATCTATTGAAACTGTAAGGAAAAAAATATAAAAAAACTTTACATATTTAACAATATGTTATATAATAATAATCAGAAATTAAATTTGTGTTAAATGAGGTTATTTATGAATAGAATAAAAATGTTACGAGAAGAAAAAAATATATATCAAAAAGACTTAGCTAAATTGCTTGATGTTTCTATTCCTGCCATTAATTATTATGAAAATGAAAAAAGAGCAATGGATACAAAAACAGCATCTACTCTTGCAGATTATTTTGAAGTTAGTGTAGATTATTTATTAGGCAAAACAGATGTAAGAAATTATGATAAAGATGAGCAAGAGTTCCGTTTTGCATATCATAAAGAAATGGAAGGATTAACAGATGAAGAAATTTCTGATGCACTAAGATTTTATAAAGAAATGAAAAAGAAAGTTCAAAAAGACAATAAGTAATTTTGGAGGCTATAATGGAATTAGAAAGATTATATGATATTGCTGAAAAAGAAAATATAGATATAATTAACTTTAAAATGAAAAATAAAGCAATCATTGGTTGCTTTAATAATAATTATACTATTGGTTTAAATTATGTAGACATAAGCAATTCCAGTGAAGAAAAAACCATACTTGCTGAAGAATTAGGACATTATTATTGTAATGCTCTTTATAATTCCAAATATTCAAATGAAGAAATAAGCAAAAAAGAATTTAGAGCTACAAAATGGGCTTTTAAAACTTTAGTTCCTTATTCTAAATTAAAAGAATTAAATAACAAAGGATTTACTTACTATTATGAAGTAGCTGAAGAATTAGGGGTTACAGAAGATTTAATTGAAAAAGCATATAAGTATTATAAAGCAAACTAAAGATAAGTAGAAATACTTATCTATTTTTAAAGGAGGTTTTTATATGGGACAAGTAACTGCACGAAAAAGAGGTAAAACATGGGAATATAGATTTGAAACTGCTTCAATAGGAGGGAAAAGAAATCAAACTTCTAAAAGTGGTTTTTTAACAAAAAAAGAAGCTTTAGAAGCTGGAATTTTAGCAAAATCTGAATATGATAAAACAGGAATTGCGTTTAAACCTTCTGAAAAAAGCTATTCAGATTATTTAGATGAATGGATTGAAAACTATGGAAAACTAGAATTATCTCCTAATACAATCTTATCCTATAAAAAGAAAATTAAATTATACATAAAACCAAATTTAGGAAAAAATAAGCTTAATGCTTTATCTCATGAACAATTACAAAAATTTTTACAAAAAAAATTTGATGAAGGCTTTTCTAGAAATACAATTTCTATTATGAAAAGTATTTTAAATAATTCATTAAATTATGCTGTATTTCCTTTAAAATACCTTAATATAAATCCAGCTTCAAGTTTAAAAATGCCATCTAAAAATGCAATACCAAAAACTCCTACAAGGTCTAAAATTAGATATGTAATACCTAAAGATAAAATAGATTTAATACTTAATCGATTTCCTGAAGGAACAACAGCTCATATTCCAATTTGTTTTGGATATTATTGTGGTTTAAGGCATGGAGAAGCATTTGCCATTGATATAGTTAATGATATCGATTTTGAAAAAGGTATTTTACATCTAAAACATCAATTGCAATTAATAAATGGTTTTTGGACATTAATAAATCCTAAATATAATTCTATAAGAGATATAGATTTGAATCAAAAAATGCTAGATTTATTGAAAAGAGAAAAAGAAAAACAAAAAAATAATAAAGAAAAATATGAAAAATATTACAAACAATTAAAAGTAAATGATAAGGGACAATTAAATTATGAAGAAGGTAAAAATATCCAACTAGCAACAATGAGAGAAAATGGTGAATTTATTTCTCCTAGAATAATTCAACATGTAGGAAGAGTAATCCATTATGAAAAAGGTTTAGAATATAAAGAATTTGATTTCCATTCTTTACGTCATACTCATACTACTATGTTATTATCAAATGGAGCTGACATTAAATATGTTCAAAAAAGATTAGGTCATAAAAATATAAAAGTTACTTTAGATATATATTATCAGTTAACAGATGATATAAGAGAACAAAATAAAAAATTTATTGAAATGCTATGATTTATTATGTGGGCAAAAAAATAAACGTGGACAAAATGTGGACAAATACACTTTTTATATATTTGTCCACATTAATTTAATTATATATATTCTTTCAAAAAACCTAGAATTATCAATTATTTCATAGCTTCCTCTACTGCTACAGCAACAGCAACAGAAGCACCAACCATTGGGTTATTACCCATACCAATTAATCCCATCATTTCAACATGAGCTGGAACTGAAGAACTTCCAGCAAATTGTGCATCTGAATGCATTCTACCCATTGTATCTGTCATACCATAAGAAGCTGGTCCAGCAGCCATATTATCTGGATGTAAAGTTCTACCTGTTCCACCACCTGAAGCAACAGAAAAATATTTTTTGCCTTGTTCAATACATTCTTTTTTATATGTACCTGCAACTGGATGTTGGAATCTTGTTGGATTTGTAGAGTTACCTGTTATAGAAACATCTACACCTTCCATATGCATAATTGCAACACCTTCTCTAACATCATTTGCACCATAACATCTAACCTTTGATCTCTCACCTTCTGAATAAGCAATCTCTTCAACTACATTAACTTTTCCTGTAAAGAAGTCAAAATCTGTTTTAACATATGTAAATCCATTTATTCTTGAAATAACTTGTGCAGCATCTTTTCCAAGTCCATTTAAAATTACTCTTAATGGCTCTTTTCTAACCTTATTTGCTGATTTAGCTATACCAATAGCTCCTTCTGCAGCAGCAAAGCTTTCATGTCCTGCTAAAAATGCAAAACATTTTGTTTCTTCTGATAATAACATTGATGCTAAATTTCCATGTCCTAATCCAACTTTTCTGTCATCTGCAACAGAACCTGGTATACAAAATGCTTGTAATCCCTCTCCTATTGCCTTTGCTGCATCTGCTGCTTTTTTACAACCTTTCTTTATTGCAATTGCTGCTCCTAAAGTATATGCCCAAGCAGCATTTTCAAAACAAATTGGTTGTACTCCTTTTACTATTTCATATGGATTAAATCCTTTTTCTTTACATATTTGTAATGCATCTTCAAAATCTTTTATTCCATATTGTTCCATTACTGGTTTTATTTGATTTATTCTTCTTTCATAACTTTCAAATGTTACTGCCATTTATTTTTCCTCCTTATTTTTTCATTTTTTTATCAAATTTCTCTATAAATTCCTCTGTAGTTTCAATTTATTCATTTTTTATATTTAAATAAATATCTTCGGCAACATCTTCTTTATATGTATATGTTATTAAATTTCTATCTTTTAGCATAGCCATAAATTTGGGTCCATCATCAATAATTTCATATTGATAAGCAGTTCTAATAACAGATCCTGGTCCTAATTCATCTAACATTTCTAATTGTTCCATATATTTTTGCAGAGTTTTCCAAAATAGTTCAAATGTTTCATAACTTTCTATCAAATTATTTGGCATAAAATTCAACTCTTCTTTTAATAGATTGTCTCCTATTTTATCATCTGAACTTATACTATTAAAATTAATTAAATCAATTTTATATAGCAAATATAAGTCATCTATAATCAAAAAATATTTTTGTATTGAAGGTGTTAAATTTTATCCAAATAGGACAATATCTGAAGCTTTTCTATAATCTCCCCTTACTCTTGAACCAAAAATCTTAGCACTTTCAACTTCTTCATATTTTTTTAGAATTTTTATTATATCTTCTATAACTTTTTCATCTAAACCAAATTTTTGCATTTTATTACCTTTCTTATAATGCGATATTGGTTTTCATTTGTTTTTTACTCTTCACGAGGGTCAATCTTCTTAACTGCCTCATCAAATCTTCCATATGTACCAGAAGCCTTTTCAATAGCCTCTTTAGGATCAATACCCTTTTTAATATTATCCATCATCTTGCCTAAATGAACATATTTATAACCAATAATTTGATCATCTTTATCCAAACCAAGTTCAACAATATAACCCTCAGCTAAATTTAAATATCTAGGACCTTTTAATTTACTAGAATAAATAGTACCAACTTGACTTGTATGCCCTTTACCTAAATCTTCAAGACCTGCTCCTACTGGAAGACCACCTTCAGAGAAAGCTGTTTGAGTTCTTCCATAAACAATTTGTAAGAACAACTCTCTCATAGCAGTATTAATAGCATCACAAACTAAGTCTGTGTTTAATGCTTCAAGTATTGTTTTACCTGTTAAAATTTCACCTGCCATTGCGGCTGAGTGTGTCATTCCTGAACAACCAATTGTTTCTACTAGTGCTTCTTGAATTATACCCTCTTTTACATTTAATGTTAATTTACAAGCTCCTTGTTGTGGTGCACACCATCCAATACCATGAGTTAGGCCTGATATGTCTTTTATATCTTTTGCCTTTACCCATTTTCCCTCTTCTGGGATTGGTGCTGGTCCATGGTCTACTCCTTTTGCTACTGTACACATTCCTTCTAATTCTTTTGAATAAATCATATTTTTTGCTCCCTTCATTTTTACATTATAAATTTTATTTACTGAAAAACTTTTAATTTTTCAGATTTGTTCTTTAGAATTTCTTCTAAAATTAAATACATAATTTACTTAATAATTTTTGATTTCTGACATTTGATCTTTGTCATCATTAAAATTTATTATTTGATTTCTTACCTTTTTATTTTCTTTAGTTACAAATTCTATATTTTGCTCTTCTAAATAATTTTCTGTATCATAATCTACTATATTCTTTACATTTTTTATGTATATTCCAGTTTCGTAACGTTCTCTACGTCGTATTACCTTTTCTCCTATTAAATATTTTTGAAGAATTTCTCTTTCATTTTTATTCAATTTTTCTTCACCTATTCCTAAATATTTGTATCTCCATATAATATGTCTTTCATAGCTTGAAAATTTTGAATCATTTAAATCTTCATAATCATATTCAACTTTGAACTTAATTCCTTCTATTATGATTGTAATATTCGTCCATGTTGATATTAATTCTTGCTTTTTAAATTCTTCTCTTAAATTTACTATTTTTTTAAAAAGTATATTTACTAGTTTAAGATATTTCTTTTCATCTAAATTAAATCTATGTGGTATTTCATAGACATTAACAGGATTCTTTTTTAATATTCCTTTTGGAATATAATAAAAGAATAATTCACCTGTTTTTTGCCCATCTATTAGATCTGTAATAGAAGTATATAAACACAACTTTTCCCACTTTTCTGGAATAATATAAAACAATTCTCTTTGTATATCCTCATACATATCTTTTATTTTCTTTGTATGGTTTAACATATTTACCTCTATTCTTTGCTTTATTTAATAGTCAAAATTTATTTAACTAATAAACTTTCTCCTGTCATTTCATTAGGTTTTCCTATTCCTATTAAATCAAGCATTGTTGGTGCTAAATCTGCTAATTTTCCATTTTCTTTTAATTTGATATCTTTATTTTCTGTTATTAATATTATTGGTACAGGATTTGTTGTATGTGCTGTATGAGGTTCTCCTGTTTTATAATCTATCATTTGCTCAGCATTTCCATGGTCTGCTGTAATAATTAAATTACCATTTTTACTTTCTACTAATTCAACAACTCTTCCTACACATTCATCAACTGTTTCTACAGCTTTTATTGCAGCTTGTAAGCTTCCTGTATGACCTACCATATCTGTATTGGCATAATTTAATATTATCACATCATATTTATCATTTTGAATTGCTTCACAAACTTTATCAGTTACTTCATATGCACTCATTTCTGGTTTCATATCATAAGTTTCTACTTTTGGTGATGGTACCAATATCCTATCTTCTCCTTTATATTGTTTTTCTTCTCCTCCATTGAAGAAAAATGTTACATGTGCATATTTTTCTGTTTCTGCTATTCTTAATTGTGTTAAATTATTATTAGCAACTACTTCTCCAAATGTATTTTTTATTGCCTCCTTTTTAAATGCAATCTCAACATTTGGCATTGTTTCATCATAATTTGTAAAGCATACATAATATAGATTCATCTTTTTTGTTTCAAATCCATCAAATTTCGGATCTACTAAAGCTCTTGTTATTTCCCTTGCTCTATCTGGTCTAAAGTTAAAAAATATTACAGAGTCATTTTCTTCTATTTTTGCCACAGGATCATTTCCATTACATATTACTGTTGGTTCAACAAATTCATCAAATACTTCTTTTTGATATGAATCTTCTATTGCTTTTATTACATCTCCTGCTTTTTCACCTTCCCCATTTACTAAAGCATTATAACATTTTTGAACTCTTTCCCATCTTTTGTCTCTATCCATTGCATAAAATCTTCCTGATAATGTTGCTATTTTTCCAATTCCTTTTTCTTTTATTTTTTCTTGTAATTGTGCTAAATAACTTTCTGCTGATGCTGGAGGTGTATCTCTTCCATCTAAGAAGCAATGTATATAAACATCTTCAAAGTCTCTTCTTTTTGCCATTTCTAATATTCCATATAGATGTCTTATATGACTATGCACTCCACCATCTGATACTAGCCCTAAAATGTGTAATTTTGAGTTATTTTTTTTGCAGTTTTCTATTGCGTTTATAAATTCAGGTATACTAAAAAAGTCTCCATCTTCTATTGATTTTGTTATTCTTGTTAATTCTTGATATACTATTCTTCCTGCTCCTATATTTGTATGCCCTACTTCTGAATTTCCCATTTGTCCTTCTGGTAATCCTACTTGTAGTCCACTTGTATATATGTCTGTACTAGGATATTTTTTCATTAGTTTATCTATATTAGGTGTTTTTGCAAGTTTTATTGCATTTCCATCTTGATTTTGGTTGTCTCCAAATCCATCTAATATCATTAGCATGGTTAGTTTTTTATCCATTCCATTAACCTCCATTTTTCCAACCTCTATTTTACTAACTTATTTTATTTATTAAAGTTCACTATTTTTTCGAATTCTTCTACTTTTAAGCTTGCTCCTCCAACTAGGCCTCCATCTATATCTGACATCTCAAATAATTCTTTTGCATTTGAGCTTTTTACACTTCCTCCATATTGAATTATAACTTTTTCTGCTACATTTTCCCCATATATTTCTGCTATTTTATTTCTTATTGCTTTTATGCTATTATTTGCGTCTTCTGCAGTTGCTGTTTTTCCTGTTCCTATTGCCCATATTGGCTCATATGCTATTATTGTTTTTTCAACTTGTTCATTTGATAATCCTTCTAAGGCTAATTCAACTTGTTCTGTAATTATTTTTTCTGTTTTGTTTGCTTCTTTTTCTTCTAATGTTTCTCCTACACATACTATTGGTTTTAGTTCATTTTCAAATGCTGTTTTTATTTTTTTATTTACTGTTTCATCTGTTTCATTAAAGTATTGTCTTCTTTCTGAGTGTCCTATTATTACATATTCAACTCCTATTGACTTTAACATTTTTGCAGATACTTCCCCAGTATATGCTCCTTTTTCTTCATAATGCATATTTTGTGCACCTATTTTTATGTTTGTTCCCTGTACATTTAATAAGGCATAAAATAGATCTGTGTATGGCACACATAATATTACCTCATTTTCTGTATCTTTTACTAATGGTGAAAATTTTTCAATAAATTCTATTGTTTCATTTGGAAGCATATTCATTTTCCAATTTCCAGCAATTACTTTTCTTCTCATAAGATTCTCCTTTCATATCAGAATACTATACTCATCCTCATCTAAAAAAATTTTTCAATTTTTTGTCTGCAATAATATGCCAAAAAGGGACGCCCCTTTTGTCACGTTCTATATTATTTATCTTGTAAACACTCTATTCCAGGTAACTTCTTTCCTTCTAAAAATTCCAATGATGCTCCTCCACCTGTAGATATGTGTGTCATTTTATTTGATAACCCTGCTTTTTCTACAGCTGCTCCAGAGTCTCCTCCTCCTATTATTGTTGTTGCATCTAATTCAGCTAATTCTTTTGCAATAGCATTTGTTCCTACTGCAAATTGATCAAATTCAAATAATCCAACTGGTCCATTCCATATTACTGTTTTTGCACTTTTTAATTCTTTCTTAAACATTTCTATTGTTTTTTCTCCAATGTCAAATCCTTCCCAATCATCAGGAATTTCTGTCCATGCAACTGTCTTGCTTTCTGTATCTGGTTTAAATTCTTTTCCAACTTTTGTATCTACTGGTAATAATAGTTTTACTCCTTTTTGTTTTGCTTTTTCCATTGCTTCTAGTGCAAGATTAATTTTATCTACTTCACATAATGAATTTCCTACATTATATCCTTGTGCTTTAAAAAATGTGTATGCCATTCCTCCACCTATCATTAATGTATCAACTTTGTCTAATAAACTATCTATTACTCCTATTTTATCTGATACTTTTGCTCCTCCAAGTATTGCCATAAATGGTCTTTCTGGATTATTTATGGCATTCCCTAATACTTTTAATTCTTTTTCTATTAAAAATCCTGATACTGCTGGTATATATTCTGCAATTCCCGCTGTTGAAGCATGTGCTCTATGTGCTGCTCCAAATGCATCATTTACAAAAATTTCTGCCATATCTGCTAGTTCTTTTGCAAATTTAGGATCATTGTCTGTTTCTTCTCTATGGAATCTTACATTTTCAAGTAATACTATTTCTCCTTCTTTTAAATTTTCTACTTTATTTTTGGCATCTTCTCCTATTACATCATTTGCCATTACTACTTCTTTTCCCAATAATTTTGATAATTCTTTTGCTACTGGTTTTAATGAATATTCTGATTTTACTTCTCCTTTTGGTCTTCCTAAGTGTGATGCTAATATTATTTTACAGTTTTGTTCTAATAAATATTTTATCGTTGGTAATGCTGCAACTATTCTTGTGTTGTCTGTTATGTTTTTGTTTTCATCCATTGGTACATTAAAGTCACATCTTACAAATACTTTCTTTCCTTTTAAATCAATGTCTTTTACATTTTTTTTATTCATCTTTAATCATCCTTTCTTGGGAATTGACTCTTCTATTTTTCCCCTTTTATTTTATTAGCTTTTCCAATTTTTTTTAGATAATTCCATTCTATACCAAAAAAGAATACTTTTCAAGTATTCTTTTAAATTTTTGTTATATGTTAATTTTTTGCCTATATAAATTTTACACTAATATTATATATCTTATTTTTTCCTATAAAATCATAATGATAACAATTCTTTATAATAACTATTTATTTTGTAATCCATTTTATTAAATTCAAATTTTCTGAATCCAAAAGCATTTCATGTTTAGGCATAACCCTAAAAGTATATCCATAATTTCCACCTGTTTTTAGTTCAATTTTTGCAGAAAATTCATATAATTTATTTTCTTCATCTTTATTTGATAATTTCATAGGTACAATACTTACATTTTCAACAACGCCATTGTCTAATATTTTACCATTATAACATTGAACCATAAGATTATTAATATCAACATTTGGACTTTGAACTTCACATTTTACTTCTATATTATTTCCTGCATCAATTGTTATATTGTCAAGATTATTTTTTTGTTCTATTTTAATATCCTTCCAATTAATAAATAAATTCTTTTTCCATAAATTATATTCTGCAACATTATCAATATTTTCATAATATTTTTTTGTTAAATTACATAATGGCATATATAAGTTATTTGTATAATCAACAAGCATTCTAGCTGTACTATATTTTCCACCTGTTGATATAATTGAATTCTTCATTGTTTGCATCCATTTTTCTGATATTCCTTCTTGATTTTTTTCATAATAAGTTGGAATTATCTTTGATTCTAATGTATGATACATACTTTGACTATCTGCTATATCTTGTTCTTCATAAGAATTATATTCAGCATTTGTTCCAATTGTCCAACCATTTTCTTGATTATATCCTTCAGCCCACCATCCATCTAAAACACTAAAGTTTATAACTCCATTTACAGATGCTTTTTGTCCACTTGTTCCTGATGCTTCCATAGGTCTTCTAGGATTATTTAACCAAACATCTACACCACTTACTAAGTATTTTGACATTGCTATATTATAATTTTCTAATAAGAAGATTTTTCCTTTAAATTGTGGCATCATTGATATTTCATGTATTCTTTTTATTAAATCTTGTCCTTCTTTGTCTGCTGGATGTGCTTTTCCTGCAAATATTAATTGAACAGGCTTGTCCTGATTGTTTAATATTTGCGTTATTCTTTCTAGATCTCTGAATATTAATGTAGCTCTTTTATATGTTGCAAATCTTCTTGCAAATCCTATTGTTAATACATTAGGGTTTAATTTTGATGTTATGTCATTTATTTCATCATATGAATAACCTGATCTTCTCAATCTTTCTGTTGTACTTTCTTTTACTAAGTTTAATAATCTTATTTTTCTATCTTGATGAACTTTCCATAGTTCTTCATTTGGTATGTTATCTATTCTTTCCCATACTGAATCTTTATGGATATTATCTTGCCAATATGGTATTAAATATTTGTTATATAATTCTTTTAATTTTGGTGCAAGCCATGAACATGTATGTATTCCATTTGTAACATGTGTTATTGGTGATTCATTTGCTGCAATTTCAGGCCAAACATCACCAAATAATTCTCTTGATACAGCTCCATGTAATTTACTTACTCCATTTTTCTTGCCTGCTACTTTTAATGCTAATATTCCCATGTTAAAACCTGATTCTAAATCATTACAAGGTTTCATTCCTAGTTTTAAGAATTCTTCTCTTGTAATTCCTAATCTAGGCCAAAAATCTTTAAAATATTTTTCTACTAAGTCTATTGGAAATATATCATTTCCTGCTGGTACTGGTGTATGTGTTGTAAATACTGTTTTTGAGCTTGCTATATCTTTTGCAACTTCAAAAGATACTTCTTTTTCTTTTATTATATTTTTCATAAGTTCTAAGATTAAAAATGCTGAATGTCCTTCATTCATATGGTATACAGTTGGATTATATCCTAATGCTCTTGTTAATAAATTTGTACCACCCATTCCAAGAACAATCTCTTGTCTTATTCTCATTTCTTGGTCTCCACCATATAGTCTTAATGTTACATCTCTATCTTCAGGATTATTGTTTTCTATATCTGAGTCTAATAAATATAGTCTTACTCTACCTACATTTATTTGCCATACTTTCAGATATATTCTTCTTTTAGGAAATTTTACATTTATTATCAAATCTTCTCCATTTAAGTCTTTTACTGGATTTATTGGTAAATCACTTAATTCTATATTATGATATTCTGTTTCTTGGTCTCCATATCCATTTATTTTTTGGTGAAAATATCCATTTTTATATAATAGTCCAACAGCTACCAATGGTATTCCTAAATCACTTGCCGATTTTAAATGATCTCCTGATAATATTCCTAATCCTCCTGAATATATTGGTATTGTTTGATCTAGTCCATATTCTGCTGAAAAATATGCTATTAAGTCATTTTTATTTTCAGAATAATTATTTGAAAACCATGTATTTTTACTATTCATGTAATCTTCAAATTCTTTTGCTATTTTATCATATTCTTTTAATAATTCTACATTTTTTGTTGCTTCTTCTAACTTTTCTTGAGATACTTGTTTTAAAAATTTTATTGGATTTTTTCCACATGTTTCCCATAAGTCTTTATCTATTTTTTTAAATATTTTTAAAAATTCTGTATTCCATGACCACCATAAATTGTTCGATATTTCTGATAGTTTCTCTATCCTTTTTGGTAATTGTGGATTTACTGTTATCCTATTGAATACATACATTTTTTCTTCCTCCTTGGTTTTTATACTAAATTTCTTAGTTTTATACTTTTGTTTTCTATGTTATATTATCTATTAATTTTTCTTTTTTGTCAACGCATTTTTTATTTTTTAAGTTTTATATATATTTCTTTTATGCGTAAAATATTATATAATAATCACATACCTAATAGGTATTTTTAAAGATCCTCTAACAAGAGTACTTGAAAATTTAATTAAAAATTCAAGTAAGGAGGAAGCACAATATGAAAATGATAACAGCAATAAAATACTTTTTAGTAACACTAATTGGATTTTTGATATTCTTCGTAATTTTTACTTTCATGTATAATTTTTTCGAAGAAAAACACTCTACCCAATTTGAACTGTGTGAAAAAGAAGCTCGGAGTATTTATTTGGAGACTTTCCAAATAGATACATCCCATTTAACTATAATGGCAGAGTAACTGTTACATACTCATGTTCAAAGGGCTTATTTCACTACACGTGAAATAAGCCCTTGGGAAGGATTTTTATCTGGGTGTATAACATTGTTATCTGTTATTTTATATATATTTATAATTTGCATTTTTATTTTATTTAAAATGCAAATTATAAATTATAGAAAAGGAAAATGACTTACATTTTCTTCTAAATAACAAAGTCTAGAAAAAAGATAGATAATTTTAAATAATTATCTACCTTTTTTCTTCCTTCAAATTTATCTACAATATTTTAACAAAAAACCAGTGTAAACTTATTTATTTTTTAGCTTTCTAATTATATTTCAGTTTCCTCATATTCTTCTTGAAGTATTACTTTATTGCCATTGCTTTGTTTTTCAGTAATTATTTCTAACTTCTCAATAATTTCATTTAAGTTACACCAAGCAATATAAGTTATGGTTCCATCTTCATTTAATACTCCTGTTCTTAACATAACATCTGCATTGTTTTCAATTCCTATTTTATATAATTCCTCTATATTTTCTAATTTTCCATCTCGTATAACTTCATTACCTTTTATTACCCTTACTAAATCACAATACAAATTATTATAATCATAATCCAATTCTGCTATATCACTTTTAGTTTGATAGCTAGTTCTATATACTCTATCTCCCTTTTTCAAACTAATTCCATTTTTGAAAATTTTCCACATAAAACTTTCTTCTTGTTTTTGAATAGTATCATCTGCTTTTTCTTGTTGATGTGGTTCCTCTGAAATGATATTTTCTTTAATTTGCAATTTCTTACTTTCTTTAATACCTTTATTAATAACTTGTTCAATAGCTGAACTACTTTGTATATTTTTATCAATGCAATGCTTAACAAAAAATCCTGTCGATATTCCTAGAGCAGCTAGTGCAGCTATAATCCCTATAACTTTTAATTCTTTTTCATACCATTGAATTTCAAGTGCAATATCATCTTTTACATTTCCAACTTCAAAAGAAATATCTTCCATTGCAAATTTAATATTATTAAAAGTTTTTTGGACAAAAAATTTCATATTACATGCAATATCTCCCAGTTTTCCATTAATAAGCTCTGTAAGTCCTCTTCCATTTTCCCCTACTGTAAATCTCTTTTCATTCAAATTTTCCAATGAAGGTTTCTTTAGTTTAGGTTTCTTTTTTGTTCCCATTGATACTATCTTTTTGTTCTGTTGTTCAATCACTTCTCCATTTGTTTTCAATCCAAAAGTATTTTTTATTTTTTTATTAATTCTGCCTATGAATTGTTTTTTTCCATTTATATTTTCATTACCAAAAATACTAGATGTTATGTCTTTTTGCAAATCTTTAATATCCGTTATCTCTAATTTTCTCTCTTGATTACTATCAGCTCGTTCTAATATTGATTTAATAGTTTCAAATTCTCTTTTCTCTTTTTCATTACTATTTATAACATATTTATTAAGTTCGTCATAGAAATCTTTTTCTGATTTACATTTTTTAAATCTTTTCAACTGACTAACTTTATTTTCAAATTCTGTACAAAAATCATCAATTTTATTTAATAATTCTTCTTTTTTTTCATCTCTTTTAAGCTTTTTTTGAAGTTTTTTTGCTTCTAAATATTTTTCTATCATTTCTTTTTCATATTCTCTTACATACATATAGTCTAAAGTCCTAATAAATAAAATTCCTACTTCTTTAGACATATTTAGAGTGTTAAAAATATAATTATAGTCTCCCTCTTTAAATTCTTTCATTTTTTCAATGGCATTACCATTTTTCTTTTCTAATTTTTTTTGGATAATGTCAAATATATTTGCAAGTTTCTGATAAGAAATATCTTCATCATTTTTTAATATATTCTTTCTAAACCATTCTGTATATCCTTCATTTGCTCCTCTTCCAAACTCATATTCACAAATTCCTGTATGAAATAGATTCATAATAATTCCATTAGTCAACACCATTAATTTGTTTACCTTACTTGTCCTTAAATATTCAGAAAATTCAGAATCTCTATCTAACATTTTAAAT
The DNA here is from genome assembly GCA_948663505.1 of uncultured Clostridia bacterium. Lineage (GTDB taxonomy): Bacteria > Bacillota > Clostridia > TANB77 > CAG-508 > CAG-269. Next base: position 15,686 of record CAPNAQ010000008.1, read on the forward strand.
AATCCAGTACCTACTACTTGTCCATTTTCATCTCTTTTAATAAGAAATTTATGTATTAATTCATGAAGTATAACTTTTCTATAATATTTAATATTTGTGTCAAATTCAAATGAATTTAATTCACGTCCTAGTTGTGCAAATAATTTTATAGTTGGCTCATCCATGTCTGCAGATCCAGCAATATTTCCATCAAAAGGTTTCAATTCTAAATTTTTAAATTCTTTTTTAAACTTATTAACTATTTGATCTCGATTAAATCCTCCATATGATTGAAAATATACCAATCCTAAAAACATTATTTTTGCTTTTATAATTTCTGCATCATTCATCATTATTACTTCCCTCTCTTCATTACTACTAATAATATATTTGTATGTATAATCCATATATAAAGCCTTCGTTAATTTACATAAAATCCCATATTTATATTTTAGCATAAATCTAGCTTCGCTGTCAATTATTTCTTTATAATAATATCTGTGATATTATTACATTTTCATTTATCTTTAAACGAATGTATTTTATAACTTACTCCACTATTACACCATCTTTGTTTATTACTATTAGTGCATGTTCATAACAAGCTAATATTTGTTTTCTTCTAATAAAATTGGTTTTTTCTTATTATCTTTTACATTACAGACAATAGTAGCATTGTCTATAAATTTATCTATTTGACTACCTTTTTCCCATATACATGGGAACCTTTTTTTACTTAATATCACTTCTCTCCTTCTTAACTCTAACTCTCTTATTAAGTTTGGATGCTAATGAAATGCTTCAATAGTTTGCGACTCTAATGTATACATAAATGGAGAATGTGTTGGTCTTATTTCTAGTTTCTACTGAAATGCTTAAATCTTCTAAAGAAGAATAGTTGATAGAATTATATTTATATTGCTCTTCATTATCAAGTAATTGAAATTTTTCCAAATATATCCTTTTTATTCACTCCTCTTATTATTTATATCAAAAAATTAATGATTCTTCAACAGAAAGCATCAAGAAGTATGAAAAAGTCCAACTCCTAAGAGTTGGAATAAGATTTCTGTATTCATAAAAATTTTTATCAATATTGAAATTAGCTTATATCAAAACTTTAAAAAAGTTCTACAAAAATTGTATGTGGTGCCTTAGCTGTGGTTATTTGCGAAAAAACATACTCCCACACTTGCACCATTTCCAATTAGCGACTGTATTTAGTCTCCAATATTTTAGTATTCATATCAAAAAGATAATATGTATCAGCTAATAATTCTTCTCTCTTTTTCTCATCTATTCTTTCTAAAATATTATAAAAATATTTTAATGTATTATATTGTAAAGATTTTATATAACTTATGTGATATGGATTCATCAATTCTACTATATCAGTGTTCCTTTTTATTTTATATTTATGTAATAAATCAATATCATTATTTAGCATTTCCTCTAAATCTTTATTTTCCCATGTTTTAATCATAAAAGATGATGTGTCTTTAATCTTTTCAAGATATTATTTACATGAATTAGATAGAAAATTAAATGTAATAATCAAAATTTTATCAACTTTTTCTGCTGAAGCCCAAGTTATAACATTACTTATTTTATCAGCTGGAATACCTTTTTCATAATGATTACATTCAATATACCATTTTTCTTCATATACTTTTTTATCAACATCTGTAATTATTAAACTTGCTTCAATATCTCTTCAGCTATAAGATAGACTACTAGTTTTTCCTGTTCCTTTTCTCCAATTCTTATTTTTAAAACCTAATTTTAATAATAAATCATAACATAATTCTTCAAAATCAGTAGGACTTAGTCCATTTAAACCTATCACATTTTTCCTCTACTCTTATATCATTTTTAAAATATAATTTAAAATTTTATTTAATGTTTCTTTTTGAAAAGAAATCTGCCACCTTTTAGTTATTTCAAGACTAATGTCAATATTAACCATCTAACTATTGACATTAATAAGTCAACAGTTTGTTTGTCTATTTCTAGTAATTTTTCTCTCATTTCTTTTCCTGGATGTACAAAATTTCTGAAATTTTTCATACCATCAATAAACTTTTTAGGTGCATTATGAATTAATTTTTCAGATGTACACACTTCTAGCATTTCTGATATATCCATTTCTTCAACTTTTTTATTTTTGCTTTTAGAACCTACATTATATTTTGAGATGCTATTCAACTCAAGTATATATAGTAATAACAGTTCAATTATTGTACCACTGATTAAAACAACAGTTTTTGACTGATTCGATAAATAATTATAAATTAATTCATTATAGTCTCTAATAAATATATCTTTTACCTTTTGATTCTTTATCTCTAACAATTTTTGCTGTGTTTCTATATAATCTAAATTCCTTAAGTTTTCTATTGTAAAGTTATTAAGATTATCCGTAAAATTTGATACTAATATATTTTCTTTTTCTAATTGTTTTATTCTTTCGTAAATTGCTGTATTTATTTTATATACATTAGAGTTTGTATTATAATTATGATTTTTATTTTTAAAAATATAATTCTTATCAAGAAACATATTTAAAAGTTCTTGTGCCTTTGTTTCACTACATTTTAACAAACTTGGCAATCTTTTATATGAACAGATAACATTGTTATTTTCATCACAATCTAAATAAAATAGTTTTAGTTCATTTATAACCCATATATTTTCTTTTTCAAATAAGAGTAGTGCTTCTAAAAATTTTTCTTCTTCTTTTTTCATTTCTTCGATAAGATTATTGCATCTTTCAATATTATTTGTATATATTTTATCGTGACAAATGTTTTCAGCTTTTTCATATAATTCTAATGCTTTTTCTAAATTGCCTTCTTTTTCATATATCACACCTAAATTATTTATAGTTGCATCGCTATCTGGATGTTTATCTATATATTCTTCATAAATTTTTTTTGCTTCTTTATCCTTTTTTAACTCTTTATATGAATAGGCTAGTTCAAATTCAAATTTCAAGTAATCCAATTGTTTAAAATCAATATTTTCCGTTATTCTAATTATTACATCATATTTTTTTCTCTTAAACAATTCTTCTATAATCGCTTCTATTAACTTCTGATATCTATTTTGGTTAAAACTATATATTCTTATATTATTGCATATATAATCAATTACATAATCTAATTCTAATTCTTTAAAATCACAAAACTCAATTGTATACTTTTCTCTATTTCCACAACTTTCTATTGCCTTAATAAGAGTAATAAAATACTTTTTGTTATCATTTAATCTCTCATATATATCTAATAGAAGTTCATATAATTCAGCCTTTTCAGTAACTTTTAGTTCTTCTTTTAAGTCTTTTTCTATTAATCTTAGTTCTTTTTTCTTTACATTATCTTCTTCCCAGTATAAATAGTGTAATGCTTTTATTAATCTCAATTTTCTCTGTTCATCAGCATCTTCAAATTTTAGAATTAATTTGTTTATAATATCAAATAAAATTTTACTTATTGTAAAGCAAGAAGATGTATAATCTGAAAAATTGATTAATTCTAAAAAATCCTCTGGATATTTAGATCTATAATTAACTTGACCTAGTAATTCTTTTGCTTTTGACATATTTTCTTTTGAAACTATATCAATCTCTACTAATCTTAATATTATCCCTTTAATAGTATTATCATCTGTAATTATTAATGAGCTAATCTCATTCAAATCTATTTTTTTGTCACTTAGATAAGCTGATAAAATTCTTATTAATCCAATATCTTCTAAATTAAACTCTCCATTTTCTATATCTGTTTTTTTATCTTCAAAAATATTATTTGATTTTGAAAATTCTCCTCTTTCAAAATAAAAACTTATCATTTCCATAATGCTTGGGACATTCAATATCCTCTTTTTTTCTAATTCTTTATAATGTTGCTCTTTTTCATCACTCTCTAAATAAAATAGCAATTGATTATTTAACATTTTACTATCAGGATAATTTCTTAGACCTTCCCTAACAATTTTTAGTTTTTCTATATTTCCACTTGTATATTTAGCATTAAACGAATATATATAAGGAGGTTTAAAATCTGTATTCATAAGTTCTTTAAAAACCTTTTTTGCATTTTCTCTTTTTTCAAATTGCTCCCCATAGCATATTCCCAATTGACATTTCGTTTCAAGATTTCTATTTTCACTATATTCATTTTTTAATTCTTTTTCTAGTTCTTCATACTCTTTATTATTTAGCATTTTATAAAACTTTTCTTTTTCCATCTATGACACCTTTATTAACTATTTTAAAAAATATATATTGTTTCAAGTCAGTTAGTCACTATATAACAACTCTATTTCTTATCTTCAAATTCTTCCTTTTGTTTTTCAATTTCTCTCGCTAATTCTTCTTCTGTTGGTAAATATAATTGATATTTTGATGCAAATAAATTCTTATTATCATTAAGAACAGAATATTTTACTATTGTATCTTTTTTATCTGAGCATAGTATTATTCCTATTGTCGGATTATCATCTTTTGACTTTATTTCATTATCATAGTATCTAACATAAAAATCCATTTGTCCAATATCTTGATGGGTTAGCTTGTCTAATTTCAAATCAATTAAAACGAAACACTTTAGTATATAATTGTAAAATACTAAATCAATATAAAAATTATCTCCATCTACATCTATTCTTTTCTGTCTTGACACAAATGAAAATCCTCTACCTAATTCTAATAAAAACTCTGAAATATGTTCAAGTAAATTAATTTCTAGGTCTTTTTCTAAAAATCTTCTATCTTTAATGTCTAAAAATTCTAAAACATAAGGATCTTTAATAAAATCTTGCACTTTCTCCTTCTTCTCTAAAATATTTATTTCATCTTTTACTTCTTCTTTATGTTCTTCACTTGTTGATAAAAGCCTTTCATAATAAAAACTGTTTATTTGTCTTTCTAATTGTCTAACACTCCAATTTGATTTTATAGTTTCTTCCAAATAAAAATTTCTTTTAGCCTCATTGTCTATATTCATTATTAAACGATTATGACTCCAACTTAATTGGTTACACAGTGTGTAACCACCTTTATAAGTTAAATAAAATTTTTTCATTAATTTCAAATTAGGTACACTATAACCTTCTCCAAATTCTCGTGTCAATTTTTCTGAAAAAGATTTTAATATGTTATTTTGAGAAGCCTCTAAATTATATTTTTCAATTAATTCATTAATCGTAGAACCTATAGCATAATATAATTCTACCATTTCATAGTTTATATTTTTAACAACATTTTGTTTTGTCTTTAAAATCAATGAATTTATTCTATTGTAGTAACTTCCAAATACTTCATCTTGTTTTACTATATCACCCATATTTCACTCTCCTTTATTCAAATATTCTTTTTTATTTATATCTTTTAAATATAAAGTATATTCACTTGGATCAAACTCATATCCATACCCTTCATCTATTGCATTTGTGACCCCTAGCTTAAAATATATATATTTTGCTATTTCATTATCGTTTTCTACACCTATTGTAAATTCCGTATAACCTATATTTATTAAATATTCTATGCAATAATTTATTAGTTTTTGACCTAAACCTTTCTTTTGATATTTTTTATCCACTCTAAATGCTTCTAAGTATACTCTTTTATTTGGTATTGTTTCTGTTTCTAATTGATGGCTTTTATAATTGACTGTTATTTCTCCAATAAAATTTTTATCATTTTCAATTACAAACACATCTACTTCTTCTTGTTCAAATTGTTCTAACCTCTTCTTTTTATATTTAATCCACATTTTTCATTATTGGAAATAATTTTTTTAATTTTTTAAATTCATCTATTTCTATCTTTCTAAATTTCATTATTTCTCCTATATCTCATATTTTTTTAATCTTTCTATATATGTTTTTATACTATCATCATTTATATCTTCTGGATTTAATTTACAATGTTCCATTATTTGTTTTTCTATATCTAAAGAACATTCTATTAAATGATTTGCTTTTTCTTCATTAGACCATACCGATAATGTTTTATCTTTATATCTAACTTTTGCATCTTTTAATCTTTCTTTTATTCCTACTACTCCATCTGGTGCTACTCTCTGGTCACAATAAGCACAGATTTTCCTTTCATAAGAATTTGATTTTAATGTTTCTTCATTCTTTCTTGACCCTTTTCCATCTAATATAACAATTTCTTTTTCAGTTAATCCCTCTTGTTTTCCAATTTCTAAATTGATTTTATGGTCATTAGTTCCATATTTGTCAAAATATTTCTTTCTTATTTTTATAAATTCTTCATCTTTTGAAAAGTCTTCTGGTATTTTTACCATATTTCCCATGTCATGCAATAAACTTACTCTAATAATTGATTCTTTATCTATTTTTTGTCCATTCCAGTTATCTATTATTAAATTACTACATGCAGCAACTCTTAACATATGCATTTGTAAGTTTTCTAGTAAATGGTATTTATTATAAATATCTATAATATTCATTTTTCAATGATTTCCTTTCATTATTTTACTAATTTATGTTGTTCCATTTGCCACGCAGGTGTACAAGACATAGATATTTTACAATATTCAGTATCATAATAATATTTTTCATTAGGCTCTATTAAAATAGAATCTCCTTCTGAAAATTCAATTTTTTTATTTTCAAAATTTAATGTTCCACTACCTTCAATAACATATATTAGTTCTTTGCTTATAAGATTCACACCATACCCTTCATCAGGATATCTTCCACTAATTGTTGCTATACCTAAATCTATATCTTTATCCATAAATGAATATTCTAAAGTCTTACACTTATCATTATTTTTGCTTTTAAAGCATTATTATATTTTATTATTTTCATTTTTATCGATTCCTTTTTATTTTAAATAATTACTAACAATCTATAATTCTAAAATCATATCATCTTCTGCTGATATTATCTCTATACCATACTTTCTACTTAGTTCATTAGCAATGCTAACAGGGCTACTATTTAAGATATTACAATTAAAATGAGTTAGAATTACTTTACTAGGCTTTATCACTTTTATAAATTCTTCTACATTAGCTATATCTAAATGCTTAGGTTTTGGTTTATTTTGTATATGATATGGCACATTTATTATTAAAATATTGCATCCAATATATGAATTTAAAAGTTCTGGAAAATATGCTGTATTAGTTATTAATACTATAGTATGGTTTTTAGTTTTTATCTTAAATCCATAATTTTCAACACCATGTTTATGTTCTATTGATGATGTAATTTCTATGTTTTTTATTGTATAGTTACTATTCGGTTTTATAATTTCTAAATGCTTTGGAAACTCTTTTACATATGTAAATAATACTCTTTCCTCTATTGCTTGATTTGGTAATAATAGACTTCCTTCTTCTCCTCCATTTGTCATAAGCTCCACAAATATATTCAAATCATTTGAATGGTCTATATGTATATGAGATAAGATTATCCCATCAATTTTATCTTCATAATTGTTTATATATTTATAAAATGTATTTGGTCCTGGATCTATAATTATGTTTGTATTATCTACACTAAAATATAATCCACCTGATGACCTAATTTTCTTAAAAAATAATCTTTATTTCCTGTTGTCCAAAAAAATGTATAAAATCTTTTGACATCATTTTTCTCCTTACAAATCTCTATTTTACTTGTTTATATCATAAAATCAGTATAAAAACAATATATATTTTTTGATAATGATATGGATTGCGTTCAAGTTTGTTTGCAATATTCTTTGGCAAATATTATTCTCATAAATGATACATTCTTACTGCTCTTTTATTATTTATTGAACGAATTGTTAGATATTTTCTGCTGCACTCATCATTGATTATATAACCCTTTTTAAACATTATCTTTTTAAATTGCCCATAGTTGATACACATTGGTTACAAATGCTGTAACATTTTTATCCTCTTACTCTCCCAATCTTTTTAATAGATTTGTTACAAAACATAGGTAATACTAAACTATGTTAAAAAATGGCTAGGGTTTCCCTAACGGAAAATCCTAGCCATTTTTCATACATTCCCTAAAATCTAAAACATTAAGAAATGTCATTCTTATTTTTTCTTGCATCAAATTCATTAAGGAACAATGACTTACCAATCTCTTTTGTAGATACGTATTTCCCTCTATTCAAAAGGACTACTAAATCATAAGTTCCGTCTGTGTACAATCCATCTATACCAAGAGCAAGTTTTTTGTAAACCCTATTGCTAATTAGTTGGTATACTGTTGATTTGGGTTTAGGTAACTTATCTGCTGCTTCAATCGCCTCATTTTGATCATCAAAAATTAAACGCCCATAGTCCATAAAGCTATACGTTTGGTATGTATCACCATACAGAACAGCTATAAAAGTTTGTTTTTTTTCATCAACTTCCAGAATTGTTGCTCTTTCCTCAAAAGCCTGGGTTCCTTTGTTTGTACCCCAGTAGTCAACTACATAGATATGCTGACCTTTTTCAAAATTCCGCTTTAATGCATTTTTCATAAGAAAACCTCCTAAAAAATAGTTGATTGTATGCATAAAAACATACATCTAAAATTATTTACATAAAAATTATACCACAAATCTCTGCACATATCAATCTTATACTAATATTTCTGTAATAAATTATGATTAATTTATGATAATGTCTTAAGTAGTAACCCATAAAAATGTCCCAAAATGTAAATAATACATTACAGAGGTGTAATGTAATGAAAAAGGTGAATTTAAGAATGAAAGAATTAGATAAATATAATGTAATTAAAGAATTAGTAGACCATAATGGAAATAAAAAACGCGCAGCAAATAAATTAGGTTTGACTGTACGACAAATAAATCGTTTGATAAAAATTTATAAGGAAAAAGGTAAACCACGGATTTGTACATGGCAACCGCTCAAAGAAACCAGCCAAGACCTTGGATAAATCTTTTTCCGATTCAAAGTGTGATAATGTAAGTTTTAAACTCTATATTGTAGAAAATCAAATAATTGAAGCATTAAAAATATGGCTTAAAAATTATAAAGTAAATTACAAAGTTAAAGATATTTCAAATACTGAAAATAATAAATTAATTGAGAAATATATAGTTTTTACTAAAAAAGAATTAGAAAATAAAATGCTAAGCTTGGCAAAATCTATGACTTTTTAGAAAATTGTATTTATAATAAAGATGAATTTATTAATCGTTCAAAAACTATAAAAGAAAATATTCAAAATTTAGAAACTAAATTAAATGAATATAGCTCACTATTACAAAAAAATACAGAAGTACAGAATAAGAGCTCATTATGAGCTCTTATTTTCGGCACGTTTAATCAATTTTTCTGCTGTGTCCAAACCCTGTTTCACTAATAAATCAAGTTGCAATCCAGGTGGATTTTCCATTCCTACAAATTTCTCTGCCTGTTGTAAAATGGTCTGTACTGCTAAATAACGATTCTCACTAATTGCATTTTTAGATTTTAAAGTATGTAACCGTTCTTTTAAGTTGATAAATCTTTCATTGATTGTCATATGGAACCTCCTATTTAAACTTTAAACTATTGTTACTTACAATTATAACAAATTTATGTAAAATTATCAATACAAAGTAAAATTTTAAAATCAATAGCTAATTGTAATTATTGTCTTTAGCTATTGACAACATCAAGGTACTCATTCTTCAGTTCCAATATCATTTAAAATAGCCTTTGAATTTTGATCAGGCATACCAAATCTTTGAGATAAATATCTTAAAGAAGCAGCAAGTTCTCCATCTGGACCACCATATTGTGAAATGATTACTTTTGCTAATTTAGGATCAGTACATTTTATATTAACAGGATATTGTAATGTTTTATTATAAGTCCACATTAGAAATTCCCCCTTTCCCAAGGCCAGTTTTCGTTTTGTTTGGAAGAAACTTGTATATAGGATTTTTCTAAAATGTATATTTTCTTTAAGATGTGTCAAAAAGTTTCTTTAAGTTTTGATTTTTTGCAAAAAATATATTATTTAGAAAAAAGATATATATTATTCAGCTCTGTTTTCCAAGGCGTTTAAGATACTGAATATTGAAATCTTAGAGACACACTATAATGTCTTAAAGTGAATAACGACTCACTGTCAAACTCGCTTTATAATATATATCTTTTTTCTATAATCAAATTGAAAAATAAAAAAC
>CAPNAQ010000009.1 GCA_948663505.1 uncultured Clostridia bacterium
AATTAAAAATTAACAAAAAAAGTACTTTTAATATAATATATATTAGGAGTATTTTTTTTGAAAGGTAAAAAAGAGATGTTTAGAAGATTTGCATATATGATACAAAAAAATTTAGATTTAAAAAGAGATTTTAATAAACAAAAAGATATTACAGAAGAAGATATAGTTTTATATATAAAACAAGGAGCAACAATAATAGATGTAAGAAGTCCACAGGAATTTAGAGAAGGTCATATAAATGGGGCAATATCAATACCAGATTATCAAATAAAAAGAGACATACAAAAATATGTGAAAAATAAAGAAGAAATTATAGTTTTATATTGTTCAACAGGACATAGAAGTCAGAATAGCCAAAAAATATTGGAAAAGTTAGGATATACCAATGTTTACAATGTTTATGAAGGAATAATAATATAAAATAAACAATATTTAAGTTTTGTTTTTTGTAAAAGTATTAGAAAAATACCAAAACTTAAAAAAAATATACTTGTTTCATTTTTCTAAATATGTTACAATGAATAAAATTGTGACAAAAAGGGACGCCCCCAGTGTCACAGTGTCACATTGTTGATGAATGGAGCGAATGAAAAATGAGTAACAGACAAGAACATATTAGAAATTTTAGTATAATAGCACACATAGATCATGGAAAATCCACACTAGCAGATAGATTAATAGAAATGACAGGTGTACTTTCCAAAAGAGAGATGGAAAGTCAAGTATTAGACAATATGGAAATAGAAAAGGAAAGAGGAATTACAATAAAATCTCAAGCTGTGAGAATGATATACAAAGCTAAAAATGGGGAAGAATATATATTAAATTTAATAGATACACCAGGACACGTAGATTTTAATTATGAAGTATCAAGAAGTTTAGCTGCATGTGATGGTGCAATTCTAGTTGTAGATTCAAGTCAAGGAGTAGAAGCGCAAACACTTGCAAATGTATATTTAGCAATAGATAATAATTTGGAAATATTGCCAGTAATAAATAAAATAGATTTACCAAATGCAAGACCAGATGAAGTAAAAAAAGAAATAGAAGATATAATTGGAATACCAGCAGAAGAAGCACCATGTATATCAGCAAAATCAGGATTAAATGTTGAACAAGTTTTAGAAAAAATTGTAACAGAATTGCCTGCTCCAAAAGGTAATGAAAATCAAAAAACAAAGTGTTTAATTTTTGACTCATATTATGACAATTACAAAGGGGCAGTAGCATATGTTAGAGTAGTTGATGGTAAGGTAAAAGCAGGAGATGAAATAATTCTGATGGCAACAAATAAAACATATACAGTTACTGAAGTAGGATATTTTGCTCCAGGGGCATATATACCATCAGAAGAAATAAAAGCGGGAGAAGTAGCATATATAGCAGCAAGTATAAAAAGTTTATCAGACATACATGTAGGAGATACAGTAACATTAAATAATAATCCAGCAGAAAGTCCACTAAAAGGATATAAGAAAGTAACTCCAATGGTATATTGCGGACTTTATCCAATAGATGGGAGTGACTATGAAAATTTAAAAATAGCATTAGAAAAATTGAAATTAAATGATGCAGCATTAGAATTTGAAACAGAAACATCTGCTGCACTTGGATTTGGATTTAGATGTGGATTTTTAGGATTATTACATTTAGAAATAATAGAGGAAAGACTAGATAGAGAATTTGATTTAGGATTAATAACAACAGCACCATCAGTAATATATAAAGTACATAAAATAACAGGAGAAATAGAAGACATATATAATCCAACAGACTTACCAACACCTCAAGAAATATCTTATATAGAAGAACCATTTGTGACTGCAAATATATTAACACCAAAAGAATATGTAGGAAATATAATGGATATATGTCAAAAAAGAAGAGGTGTATATATTGATATGAAATATCTAGATGAAAACAGAGTAACACTTATATATGAAATGCCTTTAAATGAAATAATATATGATTTTTTTGATAACCTAAAATCAAAAACAAAAGGGTATGCATCATTTGATTATGAATTCAAAGAATACAGAGAATCAAAGTTAGTAAAATTAGATATACATATAAATGGTGAACCTGTTGACGCATTGAGTTTTATTGTACATAAAGATAGTAGTTATAATAGAGGAAAGAAAATGGTAGAAAAGTTAAAAACAGAAATACCAAGAAAATTGTTTACAATACCAATTCAGGCAGTAGTAGGTGGACAAGTTATAGCAAGAGAAACCATATCTGCTATGAGGAAAGATGTGTTGGCTAAATGCTATGGTGGAGATGTTACTAGGAAGAAAAAGTTATTAGAAAAACAAAAAAGAGGAAAAAAGAAAATGCGTGAAATTGGAAATGTAGAAGTACCACAAGAAGCATTTTTATCAGTTCTTAAGTTAGACGATGAATAAACCATTAAGAACATCCCCAATTGTTAAGAATGGAGTGTAGTAAAATGGAAGTACAAAGTGGAACAAAAAGACAAAAATTTATAGACAATGTATTAGAATTAAGTATAAATTCAGGAAAAGTAAATGAAAATGCAAAGTATATTTTATATTCAGAAGAAGAAAATGAAAAAAGAAGAGATAAAATAAAAGAAACTAAAGAAAATCTATGTAAAATAATAAAAAATATAACAAATATAGCAGAAAGTTTAGAAATACCAGTAAAAGAAATTTTTAGTAATAATAAGTAGGTGTAAAAATGAATCTAGAAGAATATAAAAATAACGCAATACAAAGATTAAATAAAACAATAGAATCTAATCCAAAAGAAAAAATGTATTATGCATGTATGGGATTAATTGAGGAAACAGGAGAGATAATTGCAGAGTTAAGAAAACCATTATTTAAAGGCAATTTCCACGAAAAAACTTTAGATATTAATGAAATAAAAAAGGAATTAGGTGATTTAATGTGGTATATTGCTTTGATATGTAAAAGTGAAGATATTGATATGAATAAATTTGATTTTCAAGAGAAAAATCACGATGTATCAGGAAGAGAAAGTTTAATAGAAATATCAATAAAAATAGGACAAGATTCAGGAAAGATTGTAGAAGAATACCAAAAAGTATATAAAGATAATATAGATAAAAGCGAATTAATAAAGAAAATTGAATTGCAATATTCTAATATATGTGAACTAGTAAAAGGTTTAAATTTGACAGTTGATGAAATATTGAGTGAAAATATTAGGAAAATAAACTCAAGATATAATGAAAAAGGAGAAGCTATTAAAAGTGAAGGATATGAAAAATAATTATAAACAAAAAGAGAAAAATAAAGATAAATATGATCGAGACAAAATCGGCAAAAATAATAAGAAGCAAAGCAATAGATTTGAAGAAGAAAGAGATTATGAAGACCAAGTAGAAGGAAGAAATTCAGTGCTTGAACTATTAGAAAGTAGTAAAGATATAAATAAAATATTTATAACAAAAGGTGAAAGACATGGTTCAATAAATAAAATAATAGCTATAGCAAAAGAAAAAAATATAATAATAGTAGAAAAAGATAAAAGAAAAATGGATGAAATGGCACAAAATCAAAATTATCAAGGTGTAATTGCAATAGTTCCACCATTTGAATATTGTGAAATTGAAGATATATTGGAAGAAGCAAAACAAAAAAATGAAGATCCATTTATTCTGATATTAGATGGAATAGAAGATCCACATAATTTAGGATCAATAATTAGAACAGCAGAAACAGCGGGAGTTCATGGAATAATAATTCCAAAAAGAAGAGCTTGTGCTGTAAATAGTACTGTTAATAAAGTATCTGCTGGTGCAGTAGAACATATGAAAGTAGCTCGAGTTACTAATATATCTGATTCAATTCAAAAATTAAAAGATTTAGGTTTGTGGATTTGCGGTACAGATGTTAATACAGATAAATATTATTATAATCAAGATCTAACAGGTGCAATAGGAATTGTAATTGGTAATGAGGGGGCAGGAATGAGTGATAAGGTTAGAAAAAATTGTGATTTTCTTGTAAAAATTCCAATGAAGGGAAAAGTATCTTCTTTGAATGCTGCTGTGTCAACAGGGATTGTGATATATGAGGCTGTAAAGCAAAGATTGATTTAAGTTTAGTTTTTTTTCCAAACAATATAGTTTTGCAAAAAACCGAAACTAAAAAAATAATAGTTGCAAAAGGAAGTAAAAAAATGTATAATTATAAATAGATATTTAAAGAAGGGAAAGAGGAAATATGGTTCCAAGAAAAAAGAAATTGGCTATAATAATAACATCAGTAACTTTAGCTGTAATAATTATTGTAGCAACATTATTAATATTATATTTAAAAACAGATATGTTTAAATCTAATCAAACACTATTTTGTAAATATTTAACTCAAAATATAGGTACAATTTATGAATACAAAAATATTGAAAAATCAGATACAAATGAAATGTTAGAAAATAATAAATATATATCTGACTTAACAGGAAGTATAGAGTATACTGAAAATATTGGCACAAGCGATGAAAATAAAAATAGTCCTATAAATAAAGTTAAATTAAGTATTGCAAGTCAAACAGATAAAAAAAATAATTATGCATATAAAGACATAAAATTAGTTAATGGAGATGAAAATCCCGTAAGATTTGAATATATTAATCAAGATTCAATTTATGGAATAAGACTAAAAGGAATAAAGCAATTTGTATCAACAGATATAAATGATAATTTAGATTATGAAAATCAAATAAATATTCAAGACATAAGTAACAAATTAAAAGATATTGATTTTAAATCTATCTTTGATTTTACAAATGAAGAGAAAGAAACACTAAAAAATACATATTTAGGAATAATACAGTCAAATGTATCAAAAGATAAATTTTCTAAACAATCAAAAGCATTAATAACATTAAATAATCAAGATGTTCAAACAAATGCTTATTATTTAACATTAACAAGAGAAGAATATAATAATTTAATTATAAAAATATTAAGACAAATATCACAAGATGAAATAATCTTAGGAAAGATAGATAAAATAGATAATTTAGTTGAACAAGATGAATTATATCAATCATATAATGACAATAGCTTAAGAAATGAAGTAATAGAACTTATAAATGATGTAATAAAAGAAATTGAAAATAAAAACATAGGGCAAGATGAAGTAAAAATAACTGTTTATGAAAATAGTGGAAGAACAGTTAGAACAAGTATAGAAACAACAACTAATAGATTTATCATAGATACATATAATAATGGAAATTCATTAAAATTAGATAATAAGATATATGGAGCTGTAGATAGTGAGCAAATATTAATAATTGAAAAAGATATTAATTCTTCAAATGACAAAATTTCTATAGAGTATGAAATTATAGAAGATAATGAAATTTCACATGATTATATAATAAAATTAGAACAAAAAGTTGATAACACAAATATTACAAGACTTTTACAATTACAAATTAGTAATCAAAAATATAAAGCAAATTTGAAAGTAGAAGACAACATAGAAATAGTTAATAATTTTAGTGAAACAGTTCCATTGGAAGAAGATAATATGTTATTAAATGATTTAAATAGTGAACAAGTTGGAAGAATATCAAATATATTAATGCAAAATATACAATCACAAATTCAAAAGTTAAATGAAATTGTTACATTAGATGATTATGTAAAAATGTTGCAAAATATAGAGATATTAAAGAAAGATACAATACAAATTACAGATAATGAAAATGTTACAGAAACAGAGAAAAATAGATTTAATTCACAATTTGAATTTTTTACAAGTGAAAATTTATCATCAGATAATATAAAGGAATTATTAAATGTTGCTAAAAATAATTTTTCTGATATGAAGATTTTTACAAAAGATAGAGAAGTAAAAGATTTAGATATAGAAAAATTAAATGGTAGTGACTCAGAGGCAAGAGACTATATTGAAAATATTGAGGAAATACAAATTTATATTGATAAAAATATAACTAGTAATCAAGAAAAACAGAATGATACATTAAGTTTTGTAGATAAATATAAAAATAAGAAATTTGCTGTTAAAATTGAGTATAATAATCAAACAGGGTTGGCAGAGATTATTAGAATAAAAGTATTAAATGATTAAAAATAAATATAAATAGGGTTCCTGTTTTAAACTATACCTAAAAAAGTATAGTTTAAGGCAGGAACTTTTTTTAAAATTATATAAAAAAACTTTAAAAAAAACAAAAAATGTTATACAATAATATAAAAATGTAAAACCAAGGAGAGGAATATGAAAAAGAAATGGCAAATATATGAAACAGATGAAAAGCAAATAGAAGAAATATCAAAAAAATATAACATTAATAAATTAATAGCAACAATATTAATAAATAGGAAAATAAAAGAAGAAGAAATAGAAATATTCTTGAATCCAACAAGAAAAAACTTTCATAATCCTTATTTAATGCCAGATATGGAAAAAGCAGTAAGTAGAATAATACAAGCAATAGAAAAAGAAGAAAAAATTATAATATATGGAGATTATGATGTAGATGGGATAACAAGTATAACAGTATTAAAAAGTTTTCTTAAGGATATAGGAGTTGAAGCATTAACATATATACCAAATAGATTAGAAGAAGGATATGGACTAAATAAACCAGCAATAGAAAAGATAGCAAAAGAAGAATGTACATTAATGATAACTGTAGATTGTGGAATTTCAGGAATAGAAGAGATAAAATATGCAAATCAATTAGGAATTGAAACAATAGTAACAGATCATCATGAGGTAGGAGATGAATTGCCACAAGCAATAGCAGTAATAGATGCAAAAAGAAAAGATAATAAATATCCATGTAGAGATTTGGCAGGAGTAGGAGTAGTATTTAAATTAATACAAGCAATTCGGAATGAAATTAAATTTAGAAGAAAGAGAATATCTAAAATATTTAGATATTGTATGTGTAGGAACGATATCTGATATAGTTCCATTAGTAGGAGAAAATAGAGTAATTGCAAAATTGGGATTAATGCTTATAAATCAAACAAAAAATATGGGATTAAAATCATTATTAATATCATCAGGATACAAAAATATAGATTCAAATACAATATCATTTGGAGTTGCACCACGTATAAATGCATGTGGAAGAATGGGACATGCAGAAGAAGCATTAAAATTATTTTTATCAAAAGATATATATGAAGTAAATGAATTAACAAGTAAATTAAATGAATATAATAAATTAAGACAAGAAAAAGAAAAAAATATATATGAAGAGGCAGTAAAGCAAATTGAACAAAAAAGTTTATATGAAAAAAGCATTATAGTAGTTGGAGGAGAAGATTGGCATCATGGTGTAATTGGGATAGTATCATCTAAAATTACAGAAATGTATTTTAAACCGAGTATATTATTATGTTATGAGGGGGATTTAGCAAAAGGTTCAGGGAGAAGCATTACAGGCTTTGATTTACACGACGCTTTAATGAAATGCCAAGATTCAATAGAAAGATTTGGCGGTCATTCTATGGCAATTGGAATTACAATAAAAAAAGATATGTTTAATCAATTTTCTAAAGAGATTGAAACTGTTGCTGAAGAAGCTAATATAAATGATATAATTCCAATAATTAATGTTGATTTAAAAGTTAATTTAAGTGAAATAAATAAAGATATAGTTGATAGTATTAAACAGCTAGAACCATTTGGTGAAGGAAATAAAATGCCAATGTTTGCATTTAAAAATTTAAGAATAGATTCAATTAGAGCTTTATCTGAGGGTAAACATATTAAAATGACTTTAAGGGAAGATAATGTTGTTATTAATGCCATTGGTTTTAATTTTGGTAGTTTAGCAGAAGAATTTAAAATTGGTGATAAAATTGATGTTGTTGGTGTTTTAGAGGTTAATAGTTTTAATGGTGTTGATAGTTTGCAAATTAGTTTACGAGATGTGATGAGAGCAGTTTAATATAAAATCAGTCAGGAGGGTTATCTCTTGACTGATAAGCATTAAGTTATTCTTCTTTTGCAATTTTCACTGCTTCAATAAAATAGCCTATAGTTTCATGTAAAAATATATATAAATTATAGCAATTTTTACATAAATAGTCAATAAAACCAAAACTTAAAAATCTAAAAAAAAACAGAATGAAAATAAGGGGTGATATAAAATGCAAGAAAAAAATATAGAGATTACAATTCAAGATGTAATATCAAAAAAGAAAGAAATAAGCAAAAGAGTTGATACAAAAATAATAATGAAAGCATATAATTATGCAAAAGAACATCATGGAGATCAAAAAAGACGTTCTGGAGAGCCATATATAATACATCCAATAAATGTAGCATATATATTGGCAGGAGTAGGATTAGATGAAGCAACAATCTGTGCAGCACTTTTACATGATGTTGTAGAAGATACAAATGTAACAGATGAAGATTTAAGAAGAGACTTTGGAGAAGAAGTTGCAGACATGGTAGCAGGAGTTACCAAATTAGGTAATATGATGTTTTCATCAGTTGAGGAGCAACAAGTTGAAGACTATAGAAAAATGTTTTTAGCAATGGGTAAAGACATCAGAGTAATAATAATAAAATTAGCTGATAGGCTTCATAATATGAGAACATTAAAATATCTAAAAAGAGATAGACAAATAGCAAATGCGAAAGAAACAATGGATATATATGCACCACTTGCAAACAGATTAGGATTATATTCAATAAAATGGGAGTTAGAAGATTTATCATTTAAATATTTGTATCCAGAAGAATATCATGAATTAGTTGAAGGAATAAACAAAAAGAGAGAAGAAAGATTAAAATTTATAGAAAAAATAATGGAAGATATACGAATTCAACTAAAAAAGCAACATATTGAAGCAGAAGTAACAGGAAGAGCAAAGCATTTATATAGTATATATAGAAAAATGCAGAGAGATAATAAAGAGTTAGACCAAATATATGACTTATTTGCACTTCGTATTTTAGTTAATTCTGTAAAAGACTGTTATACAGCATTAGGAGTTGTACATGAATTATATAGTCCAATGCCAGGAAGATTTAAAGATTATATAGCAGTGCCAAAACCAAATATGTATCAATCAATACATACAACACTATTAGGAGAAAAAGGAACACCATTTGAAGTACAAATACGTACATGGGACATGCATAGAATAGCAGAATATGGAATTGCAGCACATTGGGCATATAAAGAAGCCAATTTTATGGGTAAAGGAAAGCAAGTAGTAAAAGTGGAAGAAGACAAATTAGCATGGTTAAGAGAGTCTTTAGAATGGCAAAAGGACATACAAGATCCACAAGAGTTTTTAGAAACATTAAAAACAGAATTATTTGAAGATGAAGTTTATGTATTTACACCTAAAGGAGCAATAAAGGTATTACCAAGAGGAGCAACACCAATAGACTTTGCATATTCAATACATGCAGAAATAGGACATCATATGACAGGATGTAAAATAAATAGTAAAATGATGCCAATAATAACGCCATTAAAGAGTGGAGATATTATAGAAATAATAACATCATCAGATAAATCAAAAGGACCAAGTAGAGATTGGCTAAAATTTGTAAAAAGTACAAGTGCAAAAAATAAAATTCAAAGTTGGTTCAAAAAAGAGCAAAAAACTGAAAACATAGAAAAAGGAAAAGAATTAATAGAAAAAGAAATAAAAAGAATAGGGATGACACATTCAGATTTATTCAAAACAAACTATGTAGAAAAAATGCTTGAAAGATATAAATATAAAACAATAGAAGACATGTATGCATCAGTAGGATTTGGAGCAAATTCAGCAGTAAAAATAATTGCAAAAATGCTACAAGAATATAGAGAAGAACATGAAGAAGAAAACATAGAAGAAAAGTTAGAAGAATTAAAACAACAAAAAGAAGGAAAACAAAAACCATCAACATCAGGAATTGTTGTAAAAGGAATAGAAAATTGTCTAGTAAAATTATCAAAATGCTGTAATCCACTACCAGGAGACGAAATTATAGGATATATTACAAAAGGAAGAGGCGTTTCTGTACATAGAAAAGATTGTGTAAATGTAAATGACTTGATTTCAGAAGAAAATAGAATAATAGATGTAAAATGGTATGAAGAAGCAAAAGAATCATATAATGTAAATATTCAAATTTTAGCAAATGATAGAACAGGATTATTATTAGAGATATTAAATATAATAAGTACTTCAAGAGCAAAACTTATGGGTGTTAATACTAAAACTACAAAAGACAAAATTGCAATTATGGATTTAAATATTGAAATTGAAAATATTGAAGAATTAAATAAAGTAATAAGAAATATCAAAAAAGTTGATAGTGTATATGAGGTAAAAAGATGATTTTGAAAGAACTAAAGATACGAACTTGGATTGGTGATAAAACTAATTGTTATGTAGTATTTGATGAAAAAAGTAAAGAAATAATATGTATAGATCCAGCAGGAGATGTTGACAGAATAGAAGATTTAATAAATAATGTTTTTAAAGGAAATTTAAAATATATTTATTTAACACATTGCCATGGAGATCATATAGGAGGAGTAACTGAATTAAAAAATCGCTGTGGTGGAAAGATTTTAATACATAGAGCTGATGCAGATGGATTAAATAATAGTAATGTTAATTTAACACATATAATAGATTTACCAGAAATAGAGCTAGAGGCTGATTCTAGAATTGATGATCAAGATTTAATTCATATTGGAGAATTAGAATTTAAGGTTATTCATACACCTGGGCATACTGCTGGAGGAACATCTTTGTATTGTGAAAAGGAAAATTGTCTATTTTCAGGTGATACTATTTTCGCAGGAACTTGGGGTAGAACTGATTTACCAACTTCAAATTTAGATGATATTATGAATTCGATTGTAAATAAAATTTTAGTTTTACCTGATAATACTTTTATTTATCCAGGGCATGGAAAGGCTACTATGCTTAAAGATGAAAAACCAATTTATTTGGAATTGAAGCCTAAATTGTGGTAAAAAAGCTTGAAGAAAATAGATAATAATGTTATAATTTATATTACAATAAAAATATTATTTGGTACAGGAGGAGATTATATGCTAAAAATATCACAAGAATTAAAGGAAAAAGGGTATTCCTTTGAATATGATGGAAATCGGGTAGATATATTCCAAGAAGGGAATAAAATCTATGAAATTTTCTTTTTTAATAACGAAGTTCTTATTATGAATGAAACGGAATATGAGTGGGTTAAGAGAATTTTGTTTGTAGAACTTCTTGATAGCGGCCTATGTGTCGCGGCATATAAATAATTGGACAAATATGGGAGTAGTTATTACTCCCTTTTTTAAGAATTTTATTTTAAACAAAAGAATTAAATGAAAGGAGATAATATAAAATGAGTAATAAAACAGAACCACGAACATTAGCAGGATTTATGGAGCTAATGCCAAATGAACAAATATTATTTGAGCAAATAAAACAAAAAATAGAAAAAGCATATCAAAAATTTGGATTTTTGCCACTAGACACACCAATATTAGAACTATCAGAAGTACTATTAGCAAAAGCAGGAGGAGAAACAGAAAAGCAAATATACAGATTTGAAAAAGGTGAAACAGACATATCAATGAGATTTGACCTAACAGTACCACTTGCAAAATATGTAGCAAAGAACTATGGAAATTTAAGTTTTCCATTTAGAAGATATCAAATTGGAAAAGTATATAGAGGAGAGAGAACGCAAAAAGGTAGATTTAGAGAGTTTTATCAATGTGATATTGACATAATAGGAGATGGAGAACTTAGTGTAATAAATGACGCAGAACTTCCAAGTGTGATATACAATATATTCAAGGAATTAGGATTTGATGATTTCACAATTTGCATTAATAATAGAAAAATATTAAATGGATTATTTGAAAGTTTAAATCAAAAAGATAATTCAGTAGAAATTCTAAGAACAATTGATAAAATTGAAAAGATAGGTAAAGAAGCGGTAATTGAAGAACTACAGAAATTTAAAGTTACAAAAGAAGCAATTGAGACAATAATGAACTTTATAGAAATAGAAGGAAACACAGATGAAAAAATACAAAAGTTACAAAATTTAAACATTGAAAATGAAACATTTAAATTAGGTTTAGAAGAACTAACACAAGTTGTAAAAAATGTTAGACTATTTGGTGTTCCAGACACTAATTTTAAAGTTGATTTAACAATAGCTAGAGGATTAGATTATTATACAGGCACAGTATATGAAACATTTTTAAATGAATATAGAGAAATTGGAAGTATATGTTCAGGTGGAAGATATGAAAACTTAGCAGAATATTATACAGATAAAAAATTGCCTGGAGTTGGGATTTCAATTGGATTAACAAGATTGTTTTATAAACTTAATGAATTAAATCTTATAAATGCAGATAAAAAATCTATTGCAGAAGTGTTGATAGTTCCTATGGTAGAAGATTTGAGCATTCCAATAAAAATTGCAAATATTTTAAGGGAAAAGGGTATTAATACAGAAGTATTTTTAAATGATAAAAAATTAAAAGCTAAAATGAAATATGCTGATAAACTTGAAATTCCTTATGTTATAATAGTTGGAGAAGATGAAATTAATAGTGGTGTAGTAAAAATAAAGAATATGAACACAGGAGAAGAAAAAGACTGGAAGTTTTAAGAAAGAGGATATATAATGATAATAATATATGATTTTGATGGAACATTAACACCGTATTCATTACCACAATATGAAATATTAAAAAAATGTGGATATGATGATAAAAAGATGATGCAAAGAATAGAAAAAGAAATAAATAATAAAAATGCAACAGGATTATATGATGCTTATTATAAATGTTATATAGATATTTTGTCTGAAAATCAAATTAAAATGACAAAAGATAATATATGCTTAGGAGTGGATAAAGTACAATTAAACAATGGAGTTAATGAATATTTTAGAACATTTCAAAGCTCAAAGACAGGAATTAAACATTATATTATTACTGCAGGAATAAAAGATTATGTTAATGAAACATCAACAAGTGAATTTGTAGATGGTATTTATGGAGTTACATTCAATAAAGAAAATGGAATATATAAAAGTATAGATTTTTTATTAACAGATGAAAAGAAAATTGATATTATAAAGAAAATACAAAATGAAAATAATGGAATACATCAAGTTATATATTTTGGAGATGGTTTAACAGATATTTTTGCATTTAAATATGTGCATAGCATAGGAGGAAAGAATGTGTTTGTTTTATCAAATAAGAAATCAATGTTTAATTATAAAAAGTTAAATGCTGAGGGAATTATTGATGAATGTTTTGAAGCAGATTTTGGACTTGACTCAAAAATAAGTAAGTATATTAAAAGTGAAATAGTAGAAGAAAAAGGTATATCTCGTTAGTTTTATGTTGTGTACTGGCACAAAAAAATAAAATTTCTCGTAAATAATTACGAGGAATTTTATTTATATAATAAAGTAATTTTATTTCCATTTTTTTTAATAAAACCTTCATCCTTTAAAAGTTTTAATTCCCTCATCATAGCACTTCTATCAACACTTAAATAATCAGCCAAATCAGTCAAAGAAAAGGGAATAGAAAAAGTTTGACTTAAATTTCTAGTAGACAAAATATTAAAATATCCACGTAGTTTTTCTCTTATAGAGCGTTTTGTCAGAATTTCAATTCTAGTATTTAAATCCATTACTTTATTTAAAATTAAATTAGAAAAGTTTTCTGATAAAGTTTGATGAAACTTACAGTTATTTTTACATTTTTGATGAATATTATCATATGTGAAACATAAAACTTCACAATTTTTTCTAGCTTCAACAGAAAGCTCATTGTTTATAGTAATAATATAAAAAGCTTCGCCAAAAATATCATTTTTAGTAAAGTGTTCAATTATAGATTTATTTCCATTTAGGTCATATCTAACTAAATCTGCTTCACCATCTATTAAAATATAAATTTGATTTCGTTTTTGAATATATGTTGTTATTGTTTGATTTTTTCTAAATGATTTTTTTTGAACTTGCTTACAATTAGTAGAAAAGTCTTTTAAAAAATCTTCTGTATTTAATTGTGTATTCATAGACAAGAATCCTTTCTTTATAAGTTATCTGTAAAAATCAAGCTTGAATAGCTGGGATATAAGGATTACAGAATTTATTTTATAAATTCTGCATAATCTATCCGTAACTCGCTTTGCTCGAATGGCTATGTCATGAGGATTACAAAATTTTCAATAAAAAATTTTGTATAAGTCATCTGTAACAAGCAAAGCTTGAACAGCTGACTTAATTATATAATAAAAAAGTTGCATTTGCAACAAAAAAATTGTAATATAAATGTAATATTTCTGAAACCTTTGATAATAAAGGGATAAAAAAATTCAACAAATATTTTTTGATTTTTGTTGCTTTTGCAACAGAAAATGTTTTTTGTTGATATATAATAAAAACATAAATTGAATACTTAAAAACGTTCAATTTAATGTAAAAAAGTGGAAAAAGTGCCACTGTATATGACTTTATAAATTAATAATTTCGAAAAAGTTGATATATATAAATATAACATAAAAGATATTATACAGTAGCAAAAAAATAAAGGAGGAAATGCAAAAATGAAAATAATAAAAAGAGATGGAAGAGTTGTAGATTATGATAGACAAAAAATCCAAACAGCAATTGAAAAAGCAAACAAAGAAGTAAGAGGAAAAGAAAAAGCCACAAAAGAAGATATAAAAGGAATAATTGAATATATAGAAGATTTAAATAAAAAAAGAATGTTAGTTGAAGACATACAAGATATAATAGAAGAGCAATTAATGGAAATAGGTAAATATGAACTATCAAAAAAATATATAGTATATAGATATAATAGAGCATTAATAAGAAAATCAAATACAACAGATGAAACAATACTTGGAATAATAAGAAATGATAATAAAGAATTAGCAGAAGAGAATTCTAATAAAAATACAATGTTAGCATCTACACAAAGAGATTATATAGCAGGTGAAGTATCAAGAGACTTAACAAATAGATTATTATTACCTGAAAAAATCGTAAAAGCACATCAAGAAGGAATTTTGCATTTCCATGATGCAGACTATTTTGTACAACCAATATTTAATTGTTGTTTAATAAATATATCAGATATGTTAGATAATGGAACAGTAATGAATGGAAAATTAATAGAAAGTCCAAAAAGTTTCCAAGTTGCATGTACAGTAACAACACAAATAATTGCAGCAGTAGCAAGTAATCAATATGGAGGACAATCTGTTGACTTAAAACATTTAGGAAAATATGTAAGAAAAAGTTATAATAAATTTAAGGCAGAATTAGAGAACAAGTATAAAGGAAAATTATCAAATGACACAATAGATGAAATTGCAAAAGATAGAGTAAAAGCAGAAGTAAAAGCAGGAGTGCAAACAATGCAATATCAGATAAATACATTAATGACAACAAATGGACAAGCACCATTTGTAACATTATTTTTGCACTTAGAAGAAAATGATCCATATATAAAAGAAAACGCAATGATAATTGAAGAAGTATTAAAACAAAGATACGAAGGAATAAAAAATGAAGTTGGAGTATATGTAACACCAGCATTTCCAAAATTAATATATGTTTTAGATGAACACAACTGTTTAAAAGGAGGAAAATATGATTATTTAACAAAATTAGCAGTAAAATGTTCATCAAAAAGATTATATCCAGACTATATATCAGCAAAGAAGATGAAAGAAAACTATGAAGGAAATGTATTCAGTCCAATGGGATGTAGAAGTTTCTTATCACCTTGGAAAGATGAAAATGGAAACTATAAATTTGAAGGAAGATTTAATCAAGGTGTAGTAAGTATAAACTTACCACAAATAGCAATAATAGCAGATGGAGATGAAGAAAAATTTTGGAAATTACTAGAAGAAAGGCTAGAACTATGTAAAGAAGCATTAATGTGTAGACATTATGCATTATTAGGAACATCATCAAATATAAGTCCAATACACTGGCAATATGGAGCAATTGCAAGATTAGAAAAAGGAGAGAAAATAGACAAATTATTATATGGTGGATATTCAACAATATCATTAGGATATATAGGAATATATGAAATGACAAAACTAATGAAAGGAGTATCACACACAGAGCCAGAAGGACGTGAATTTGCATTAAAGGTAATGAAACATTTAAAAGACAAAACAGCAGAGTGGAAAAAAGAAACAAATATAGGATTTGCACTATATGGAACACCAGCAGAAAGTTTATGCTATAAATTTGCACGTCTAGACAAAGAAAAATTTGGAACAATAAAAGATATAACAGACAAAGGATATTATACAAACTCATATCATATAGATGTTAGAGAAAAAATAGATGCCTTTGATAAACTTACATTTGAAAGTGAATTCCAAAAACTATCAACAGGAGGAGCAATATCATATGTTGAAATACCAAATATGCAACATAATTTACAAGCATTAGAAACAGCAGTTAAATTTATATATGATAATATACAATATGCTGAATTCAATACAAAATCAGACTATTGCCATGAATGTGGATTTGATGGAGAAATCATAATAAATGAAGATAATGAATGGGAATGCCCAAATTGCGGAAACAAAGATCATACAAAAATGAATGTTGTAAGACGTACATGTGGATATATTGGAGAAAATTTTTGGAATGCAGGAAAGACTAAGGAAATTAAACAGAGAGTTTTACATATGTAGAAATGTGACAAACGTGCCAAAGGGGGCGTCCCTTTTTGGCACAAAAATATATCAAAAGTATTAATAAGAAATGTGCCAAAAAGGGACACCCCCTTTGGCACGTTTCTATAGGAGAATATAAAAATGAATTATGCAGATATTAAAAAAATTGATGTAGCAAATGGAGAAGGAGTTAGAGTATCAGTATTTGTAAGTGGATGTAACCATCATTGCAAAGGATGTTTTAATGAATGTGCATGGGACTTTAACTATGGAAATAAATTTACAGAAAAAGAAGAAGATGTAGTAATAGATTATATGAACCATGACTATATTGAAGGTTTATCTTTATTGGGAGGAGAGCCATTAGAACCAAAAAATCAGGAGGGGCTTTTACCTTTGGTCAAAAGGGTAAAAGAGAAATTTCCAAATAAAAATATATGGTGTTATACAGGTTTTGATTTTGAAAAGGATGTTATGGGAACAATGGCTAGAAATAGTGAGACTACTAGAGAGTTACTTAAATATATTGATGTAGTTGTTGATGGTAAGTTTGAAGAAGATAAAAAAGATTTAAAATTACAATTTAGAGGTTCTTCTAATCAACGAATTTTAGATGTTCAGAAAACTTTAAAGACAGGGACTTTGCAAAAGGAAGAACGATTTGTACCTTGAGAAAGAAATAATTATAAAAGTAGCATGATTAAAAAATTTTAATCATGCCATTTTTGTTGATACTTATATTTTTAATTATTACATAAAAATCTATTTAATAATTGTTCTCTACACAAATTTTCGAAATCATCATTTAAAGAAGCTAATTCAACAATTTCATCATATTTCCTTTCCAAACAATATTTAATAATATAATCAGCAAGTTCAGGATTTTTAGAAAGAAGAGGACCATGTAGATAAGTTGCTATAACATTTTTCTGAAAAAATCCCTCTTCTGTATCTTCAAATTTATTACCATTTCCAAATAAAACGTTTCCAAAAGAGCTAGAAATATTAAAAGTTTGTCCACCATGATTTTCAAAACCAATAACTTTTGTATTTAATCCATTTAAATTTGCTTCTATAACAATATTTCCAATACATCTTTTTTTTCTATCAGGATGAGCTTCTGTATAGTAATCAAATATTTCAAGACCATTAATAATATTACCATCAACATCTTTATAATATTTTCCAAATAATTGATAGGAACCACAAATTAATAGGAAAAATACACCATTTTCTATTGCTTCTGATATACTATTTTTATATTTTATTAAGTCATTAGCTAAGATGTTTTGTTCATTATCTGCACCTCCTCCTGCAAAAACAATGTCATAATCACTAAAATTAGGGGCATTATCGCCTATAGAGTATCTGTCAATGATGGCTGTATATCCACGTGATTCTATTCTGTATTTTAAGACTTGAATGTTTCCATAGTCTCCATATAGTTCTAGTATATCAGGATATAAATATAATATTTTTAATTCTTTCATTTTTACCTCATTTCTTTTAATTCTTTTCTAGTTGGTTGTAATGATGTATAATTTGCAATTACATATTTTTTTATATCAGTTTTATATAAAGCAGATACTGCATCTTTTAAACTTAAATATGCTTCTATTTTTTCAGAAGGGAAACCACTTGTTTTTATTCGTATTGCCATATCAAAAGCTCTTGTGCCAGATGTAATAATTCTAGAAACATTATTTAAATTATCAAAATTAATGTCCCAAATCCAGGAAACGTCAAAACCATCTGCTTTATTATCATTTAGAACAAATAGTAATTCTTTTTGTTCATTATCTTCATTTAAAATACGTAAACTAACATTACTTCCAGTTGGATTTTTAGCTAAATTTATAATTGTTTTAATGCCTTTAATTTTTAACTCTTCCAATCTACCATTATTTAGAGCAAAAGTTGATATAGATTCTTTGATTATTTCATTTGATATATTATATAAATTACAAACCGATATAACCGCTGTATAATTATAAATTAAATATATACTATTTCCATTTATATTATAAGTTTCATTTTCAATATTAAAGCATTTATTTTTTAAGTCTATATTTGTTGCCAATTTATATATTTCATTATTTCCAAAATCACAATTAGAACATTTAAACTTTCCAATATGTGAATATTGGTAGTAATTATATTCAAGTTTTGTTTTACAAAAAGGACAGAATTTACCCTCTCCAGCTTCTTTTATTTTTTCTGTTGCAAATTCATATTTATTTACACTAAAATAATAGATGTTTTTATTTAAAGGATTGGATTTTCCAAGTCTCGCAACATTTGGATCATCATTATTTAAAAATAAATTACCATTATAAGTCTTTAAAAATTCATTTATTCTTAAAATTAAAGATTCAACTTCACCATTTCTATCTAATTGATCTCTAAAAAAGTTTAATAATACTAGAGAATCTAATTTAAAATCTTCAAAAACAACTGGAATATAACTTTCATCAACTTCAAATACCAAATAGTCTGCTTTGATTTTTCCAGTCAAAGTACAATTTTTAAATATTGTTGAAAGTATTCCTGTTTCCATGTTATTTCCTTCTAGGTTACTTACTACTTTATATCCTGCTTTTCTTAATGTATATACAATACAATTATTTGTCATAGTTTTTCCATTTGTTCCAGATACTGCGATTACAGGACAATTTACTTTAAAATATTCAAATATTTTGGGGTTTAAATCAAAGGCTATCTTACCTAAAAAGTTCCCACCTTTTTTGTGAAATATTTTTAGTATTATATTTAATATTTTCATTGCTAATATTATAAAAAAGTTTTTCATTATAACCACATTCCTTAATATTTTTTTTGAATTATACCATATTAATAATAAAATATTCAAGAGGCGATGTCCAAAGAGGACAGTCCCCCGATGGACATTGGCAAAAGTGGACAAAATGTCCAAAAAGAAATGTCCCCATTGGACACACCCATTGGACAAGGTACTAGACAAAATAAGTAAAATATGATAATATAAACAAAAAATAAGAAAAGGGTGAGTATAAATGAAAGAAACATTTTATATAACAACACCAATATATTATCCAAGTGGAAGATATCATATAGGAACAGCATATACAACAGTATTAGCAGACACACTAAAAAGATATAATGAATTAAAAGGAAAAGAAAGTTACATGTTAACAGGAGCAGATGAACATGGACAAAAAATAGAAACAAAATCGAAAGAAGTAGGAGAAACACCACAAGAATATGTAGATAAAATGGCAAAAATGGCAAAAGAATTGTGGGACAAAATGGAGATAAAATATGATGATTTTATAAGAACAACAGAAGAAAGACACGAAAAAATAGCTCAAAAGATTTTTAATAAATTTATAGAACAAGGAGATATTTATAAAGGAGAATATGAAGGATTATATTGTGTACCATGTGAAACATTTTTTACACAAACACAATTAGTAGATGGAAAATGTCCAGATTGTGGAAGAGAAGTTGTTTCAATGAAAGAGGAAGCATACTTTTTTAATATGAAAAAATATTCAGATAAACTATTAAAATATTATGAGGAACATACAGATTTCATAAAACCTGAATATAGAAAGCAGGAAATGATAAATAACTTTATCAAACCAGGGTTAGAAGATTTATGTGTAACAAGAACATCTTTTGATTGGGGAATAAAAGTATTAACAGATCCGAAACATGTAATATATGTGTGGTTAGATGCTTTAACAAACTATATTACAGCACTAGGATATATGTCAGAAGATGAAACATTATTTAATAAATTTTGGCCTGCAAATATACAAATAGTAGGAAAAGATATAGCAAGATTTCATTTAATATATTGGCCTATATTTTTAATGGCCTTAGATTTACCATTACCAAAAACTATATTTGTGCATAATTGGATAACAATGAAAGACGGAAAAATGAGTAAATCAAAAGGAAATGTAATATATCCAGAAGACTTAATTGAAAAGTATGGATTAGATGCACTAAAATACTTTTTATTAAGAGAAATGCCAACATCTCAAGATGGAATATTTTCACCAGAAGAATTTGTTCAAAGATACAATTTTGATTTATGTAATGATTTAAGTAATTTATTAAATAGAACAGTATCAATGGTAAATAAATATTTTAAAGGACAAGTTCCAGAGTACAATGGAACACCTAATGAAGTTGATAAAGAGCTTGAAGAAGCATGTATAAATCAGATTAATAAATTTGAAGAATTAATTGAAAATTTTGAGATTGCAAATTCAGTTCAGGAAATTTGGAATTTGATATCAAGAACAAATAAATATATTGATGAAACAGCACCATGGGTATTAGCAAAAGAGGGACAAAAAGAAAAATTAGAATCATCAATGTATCATTTAATTGAAAATTTAAGAAAAATATCTATATTAATAAAACCATTTATGAATAAAACATCTGAAGAAATATTTAGGCAAATTGGAATAGAAAATAATGAATTAAAGTCATGGGATACCTTAAAACAGTATGATAATTTAAAAAATATAAAAGTTATTGAAAAAGGTGAACCAATATTTATGAGATTAAATACAGAAGAAGAGGTAGAATATATAAAGAATTTAATGAAAAAATAAAAGAATGGAAAAAATAGAAGTTGAAAATTAAAGTTAAATTTAGATATACATGAAAAATATATAGCTTCTATAAAAAGGATTAAGATATGGGGTTATTTCATAATAGAGAACGATATAAGGGTTATAATATTTACAGTATGAAAAAATATATAGATAAAAAAAGATTATTATTTGGGTTAGTAGTTGGATTAATGGTTATTATAACATTAATTTTAATTATTTATTATACAGTAGATACATCAGTAAGGCTGAAAAAAATAAAACAATATGAGGAGCAAATTATTGCACATAAACAAGATATTATAGAATTAGAACAAAAGGTAGAAAAGGAAAGAAAAATTCCACAATTAACTGACGTGGGAAAAGAAAATGTAAAAAATATTTATCAATCTGAAACAAAAAGAGCATTTTTAACATTTGATGATGGACCATCAACAAATACAGATGCTATTTTAGATATATTAAATCAAAATAATATAAAAGCAACATTTTTTGTGTTAGGTACACAAGTGAAAGCAATGCCAGAAACAGTAAAAAGAGTATATAATGAAGGTCATTATATTGCAAACCATGGATATTCACATATATATTCAAGTATATATTCATCACCTGAACAAGTGTTAAATGAGTTTAATTTATGTAATCAATTAGTTGCTGATACTTTAGGTGTACCAGAATATAATTCACATTTATTTAGATTTCCAGGAGGCACTGTTGGAGGAAAGTATCAGAAAGTAAAAAAACAAGCTATACAATTATTAGAAGAGAATAATATAACTTATGTGGATTGGAATTCTTTAACAGGTGATTCTGAAAAGTCTAATCCTACAGAGGAGTATTTAATGAATAATTTAGTTAATACTACAAGTAATAAGAATAGTGTTGTAGTTTTAATGCATGATGCTCAAGCTAAGAAAGTTACTGTTGATGTTTTACAAAAGGTGATTGACTATTTGAGACAGCAAGGCTATGAATTTAAGAATTTTTACGATATTATAAAATGAAGTATATAAGCCTAATAATTTGAGTGAATAACAACTCAGTTTGAATTCATTTCTTCAAATTAGTATTATTAGGCTTTAAATAACCAATACAAGAAAGGAGATAAAAAATTGCCTAGAAGAAAAAAAGAAAAAGTAGAAGAAATATCTGACAAAATTGAATATTTAGGATTAGATTTAGAAAATATACCAAAAGAATTAATAAAATTTGAACCGTTAGATTTTAGAATATCTAGAAATTATGATGGAAAACAATATAGGCAATATCGTTTTTTATCAGTGAATGATATAGAAATATTATTATCTCCAACAAATAGACTAGATGATTTACAAGAAAGATATAAAAAAGCAAGACCATTATCTGAATACTTGGATAGTAAAAGTGAAGAAAATATTTTAAAATATACAACTTTTTTAAATATGTTAAAAAATATGCATATAGAAGATGTTGAAAAAATAGCAAAAGAACAATCAAAATTAAATAAAGAATTACCATTCAAAGTTAAATTTCAGGGAAATTATTTATGGCAAATATATTATTCAGAAAATACAGATAAATATTTCATGATAGTGCCTACTGAGGAAACTGACTTTTCAACATTTTTCTATTTGTTAAAAAAGAAATTAGAAAAAAAGAAAACTAATAAAATATTTGTCCCAATAAGTAATATACAGTATTCAAACAATTATTTAAAAAGAACACAATTTGCAGAAATAGAAAATTACTTATGGATATTTACAAAAGATTGGCCTTTAATATATGAAGTATATGATAAAAAAGAGGAATTATCAATACATATAGTTGGAGAAACTAATATTTATGAAAATGTTAAATCACCATATAAAATTGAACTAAAATCTCCAACTGATGCAAATAAATTTTATAAATTAATAAAAGCATTATTTATATTACATACAGAATTACCAGATTACTTTGAATTTTCAACTAATCTAAATGATGAAGGAAGTTTAGAATTATATTTAGAAAATGAAAAAGTTGAATATGAAAATATGACAGTCTTTATAAGAGAACAATATAAGAGAGGTCTTTTAAGTAAAAGAGAAACAAATAGAAGAATAAAAGAATATAGTAACAAATTAGAAAAATTAAAACAAATAGTATCAATGCAAGAAATAGAATATTTATCAAAAGAAAAACAAATATCAACATTTTTGGAATGCAAAAAATCTTTTTTTGGTAAATTCAAATATTATTTTAAATATAACAAAAAAAGCAATAAAAAGAAAGAAGAAGATTATAGTTACGAAAATTTAAAAATAGAAAATCAATATATAGAATTAGAAAATATAGAAAATAACAAAACAACAGCTAAAATTCCAATAAAAAGGGTTTATACTTTAGAAGAACTGATTATAAGCTATAAAGAATTAGAAATGTTAGAAAAAGATATGAAAAATCTTCTTATGGATTTAAATGCATTAAAACTAAAAAATAAAAATATGGAAAAGAAAATAGAAAATGCAACAAAATATATAGAAGAAATAGATAGTCATAAAAAGAGCATTTTTGAATTTTGGAAATATAGTAATAAAGATGAAATGGCATCTTTACCAGAAGGTGAAGAAGAAGAGATTAATGTAATTAAAAGGATAGAAAGAACATTTGACTATGAACAAGATTTAGAAGAATTAGGAAAAAAATTAGATAAAATTCAAAGGAAAAACTTATCAAAGGAAGATACTGATAGTATTTATATTGCAACAACAAATTTAGTTGATATTTTAAATAAGATTAAAACAAATACTATAACACCTGAAGAAATCGAGAAGAGTTTAAAACAAATAAAAAAGGAGTCTAATAATGAAAAGACATTAACAGAAGAAGAGTTCGATATATTTGGAAATTTAGTAGAAGATAGAGTTAAAAAGATAAATAATACAAAACATAGAGAAATTCCAAAGGATAAATTTAGTATTCTTGATATAAATAAAAATACAAAAACAATAGGATACAAGTTGACATTAGAAAATATAACTCAAATCATTTTAAAATCTTTGGACAAAGTAGTAATACCAAAAAGTTTACCTGTATATAAGGCTATTTTAGATAATAGGCTTGATAATAAAGCAATTAATTTGTTTAATGTTAATCCTGAATTAGAAATGAAGGAGGCTATTAAAGAAGATAGCAAAAAAATTAATTTTTATAAGTTAAATCTAAATGAGGGATTAAATGGTGTTGGTTTTACTAATTGCATTTTTTATGATAATCAAAATAAAACTTTACCAATTGGAATGGATTTATCTACTAAAATGATTGTAGATATTCAAAATCTTCATTTTAATTTGATTGACAATAGAAAATTTAAAGTTATTAGCTTTTTTGATGAAAGTGATGATTTCTCAGGTTTTTTTGTTAAAGATGTTGAGGTTTTTGAGTTTGATATTGTTGTTTTTGAAGAAGAATTTAAAAATGTCTAGACTTTTTTTTATAAATGTGTTAAGATAATAAATGCTTAGCACATATGCCGGTGTGCTGGAATTGGTAGACGGGGCAGACTCAAAATCTGTTGTCAGCAATGGCGTGTGGGTTCGAGTCCCACCACCGGCACCACTTTTTGAAAAATGGCTTTAAATAGCCATTTACAGAGATTAAAAATCAATCATACACGCTTTGTACACGATTTATAAAAATGAAAAAATTAAAAGGCTTGTATTTGAATGAGAAATAAAAACGATTAGAAACAATTATAAATTAAATTTCTAGTTGTTTTTTATTGCATTTATTACAGAAATATTAGTATAAGATGTCAATAACTTTTGAAAATGTCCCAAATTTTACAAAACATTAGCGGGAAATATT
>CAPNAQ010000010.1 GCA_948663505.1 uncultured Clostridia bacterium
CTTGATCTCTAGGCTTTTACTTTCTTGTTTCTAACCTCTTACTTTCTTACTTTATGTGCTCCTAAATTCCTGTTTCCCAGATTCTATTTTCTTTTATTATTTACGGATTTTTCCTTATTTATACATTAAGACTAGAAATATTGATAAATTAATATTTCTAGTCTTAAAATATACTTATTATTGTTGAGCATATGGTAATATTGCAATATGTCTAGCTCTTTTAACTGCTGTAGTAATATCTCTTTGATGTTTTGCACAACATCCTGTTGTTCTTCTAGGTAATATTTTACCCTTATCATTAACAAATTTCTTTAATTGCTCTAAATTTTTATAATCTAATTCAAAATTCTTATCACTACATAATACGCAAACTTTTTTTCTTTGTTTTCTGAATTTTGGATTGTAATCTTCATCATAATTCTTATTATTTCTCTTATTTTGTTTCTTATCAGACATTTTATTTTTCCCCCTCTCAATAATTATCCTTGTATAAAATTCTCAAAAATCACAATTCAGATTTAACTAAAATGGTAAATCATCTGATGATGTTTCGAAATCTGATCCCATATCTCCTGGCATTGTATTGCCAAAAGTATTTTCAAAAGTACCTGCTCCCATGTCTCCTTCTCTTTTACTGTCTGCAAAATATGCTTCTTCTGCAACTACTTCTGTTATGTAATGTTTTACTCCTTGATCATCATCCCATGTTCTTGTTTGAATTCTTCCTATTACTCCAACTTGTTGACCTTTTTTAAAGTATTTGCTACAAAACTCTCCTAGTTTACTCCAAGCAACTATATTTATAAAATCTGCTTGTCTTTCTTCTCCTTGTCTTGCAAATCTTCTGTTTACTGCTAAACTAAAAGATGCAACTAATGTGTTGTTTGTTTGTGTATATCTTACTTCTGGATCTCTTGTAAGTCTTCCCATTAATATTACTTTGTTCATATTTATCATTCCCTTCGTTTTACTCATTATAAAATAGCCATTTTTTGATAAATTTTTATTTTATAAATCTTTACTTTAATTTGTGGTCCCCAAATTTTTTATTTTTATTTTTTCTTGATTAGTCTTTTCTTACAACAATAAATTTTATTATGTCATCTGTAATTCTATATACTCTTTCAAGTTCTTTTATTGAATCAGGGTTTGCTTCAAAGCTAAATAACATATATGTTCCTTCTTTGAATTTTTTGATTTCATAGGCTAATCTTTTTTTGCCTAAGTTTTCAACTGATTCAACTTTTCCATTTTCATTTATTAATCCTGTAAATTTTTCTTCTAATGCTTTTACTCCTGCTTCATCAACATTTGGATTAACAATAATAACACTTTCGTATTTGTTCATTATTTTCACCTCCCTATGGATTTTACAACCTAACTTTTTAGTTAAGTAGAGATTCTATTTAGCTATTTTATCATATTTTTTTCGTTTTTGCAATGAATTTCCAAAAAATTTTTTTAGCCTTGCTATAAGTCTTGTAAATATATTTTCTTTATACTCAATAAGTTCATGTGATTCCTCTTTTATTTTTGAAACCTCTTTTTCTTCTTTTGCTTTATTTTCGAATACATCAGTATTATATTGCTGTTGCTTCTTTAATTCATTTTTTTGTCTTTCTTCATTTTGCATTTCTATGATTTTTTGTTTTTGTTCAGAAGTTGCAAGATAATCTCTAAATAAATTAAATAAAATTAATTTTGTTTCTGGAAGCAACTGATGTTCTTTTAATTCCAAATTCTCATTTAGTTCATAATTATATTCTACATTTCTATTTACTCTTATTGTCTCTATTATTTCAGGAGGAATTTTATTATATTCTTCTTCATCTAAATCTTCTAAAATTGTATACACTTCTGTATAAGCATTTTTACGATTGTTCATCTATTTTAATTCCTCCTTCTTTTGTTTTCACTAATAATTCTTTTAGTGCTTTATCTTCTTCATCAGCCTTTTTTATATCTTTTAATGAACCAATTGAAGCTTCTACTATTTCTTTTCCTGTCCTGCTCTTTTTCTCAAAATTAATACCTAATTCAAGAATCTCTTGTAACTGTTTCTCTGTTGGTGGTGTACCACCTTTACCTCTATATGAACTTGCTATATGCGTCTTTTTGGTACCTATTTGTTTTTCAGGATTAATTCCTGACTCTATTAATATTAATTTATCTACTCCTGATTTTTTAGCTAATGTTTCTATAGTATCCCTCTTGGTTATTTTTGAAACATTTACACCAATAGCTTTAAGTTCTTTTAATTGGTCTATAAATTCTTGCACTGTATCTCGCATCTCCAACCTAATACCTAATTGCATAAGTTCTTGTACCTGTTTTTCTGTCAGATTTTTTCCTTCATGACCTCTATAGCCTTCTATTACATGAGTAACTTTGCTACCTATTGGTTCTTTAGGATCAATTCTTGATTTTATTAATATAGATATATTTATTCCTGATCTTATAGCCAATGTTTCTGCAGTATCTCTACTAGTTATTTTTGAAACATTCACTCCAATAGTTTCAAGTTTTTTTAATTGGTCTATAAATTCTTGTACTTTATCTTGTGCTTCTAATCTAATGCCTAATTGCATAAGTTCTTGTATCTGTTTATCTGTTAGTGGTTTTCCTTGTCTTTTTCCTCTATATACCCTCACTATCTCTGTCTTTTGACTTCCTATTGGCTTTTTAGGATCAATCCCTGCCTCTATTAATATTGATTTATCTATTTCTGATTTTTCAGCCAATGTTTTTACAGTATCTTGACTTGTTATTTTTGAAATATTTACACCAATAGTTTGAAGTTCTTTTAATTGTTCTATAAATTCTTGCACTTTATCTCGTAACTCTAATCTAATACCTAATTGCACCAGTTCTTGTGCCTGTTTTTCTGTTGGTGGTTTGCCATTATTATTACCTCTATATGCATTTACTATATAGTTTCTTTTTTTACCTATTAAATCTTTAGGCTTAATTTCTGCCTCTATTAATATTGATTTATCTATTCCTGATTTTTTAGCTAATGTTTCTACAGTATCTTGACTTGTTATTTTTGAAACATTTACACCAATAGCTTGAAGTTCTTTTAATTGATCTATAAATTCTTGTATTGTATCTCGTATATCCAAACTAATACCTAATTGCAAAAGTTCTTGTACTTGCTTTTCTGTTGGTGGTCTGTTTTCCCCATAACCTCTGTAAGCATTTGCTACATTCTCCTTTTTGTAGCCAATTCGATATTCACAGTCAATTCCTACATCTATTAGTATAGATTTATCTATTCCTGACTTTTTAGCTAATGTTTCTGTGGTATCACCTTCAACTATTTTTGACACATCTGCTCCTAAAGATTTTAATTTTTTTAATATATTTATAAAATCATCTATTGTGTTTACTTCAATAATACTATCATTAATCTCAACAAAATCTTTTAAAATTCCAGTAAGTTGGAATGGACAGGTATCATTGCTTTCAAAATTCATTCCATTTTTTCTATTATTTTTAGAAATTTTATCTGGTAACTCAATTTGCCACAAATCAATTAAAGAACTTAATCTCAAAATTTCTTTAATTTCTTCTATTTGTTTTTCATTTAAGTCATCAAAGTCTTCTTCTAAATATTTTTTGTATTTATTTTGAATTTCTTTTAAAACTATTGCATAACCTGTTTCTTCTCTGTTAGTACTATTTATATCAGGTAATATACCATCATGTTTTTCTGTCCAATCCACTATAATATTTAGCATCTCTATATCATCTTGCTCAGTTATCTCATTATGCCAATTAACATTTAATGTATTGTTGACTAAATCAATTACAACTGGTCTATCTTCATCTTTAGTAGGATTATCTGGATCTTCAGAATATATACATCTTCCTAATTGCTGCAAATATAATATTCTTGAATTTTCATCTAATGGTCTAAGCCATATAATTCCATCTAATTTATCTAAATGCAATCCTTCATTTGCTTTATTCATTACTAGCATAAATTCTGCACAATCAGTATCTGCATTTTGAAATTCTTCCAATCTTCTTTCATTTTCTTTATCACCATATTCTCCAAGCATTGAATGAAATTTTGGTGTTATATTTGAGCCTTTAAAATATTCCGCAATTTGTTTTTCATAATCTTTTATTTTACTTTTTGCTTTTTTTCTTCCAATTACATTACCATCTTCATCTTCTATTTTATCTACAACTGGTAAAAACACTATATATTTTTCACCTTTTTTTACATTTGATTGTAATATTTCTAAAATTCCTTCTGCCTTATCTAATTTCTGTCTTAATTTTTCATATTTTTCTAATTTTTCATTTTTTTCTTTTACATCTTTTATATTGTCTATTTTCTTTTTTAGTTCTTCTAAACTTCCATCTGTTTTTAAACTATATTCACAACTAATTATTTTAGGATTTACAACTAAGCCCATTCTTATAGCATTAATTAGACTCATATTCATTGCAATATGTTTTCCACTTACTGCTTCTATATTAGTATATCCTAATCTTTCAGCTATTTCATTTGCCATATTTTTACCGTCTATATCTCTTCGTGGTGTAGCTGTTATTCCTAATACTTTTGTTTTCTCATCTTGATTATCTAGTAAAGCATTTAGTTTTTCTCCCCATTCTTTTGCACCTGTTCTATGTAATTCATCTAATACTACAAATCCATATTTTTTATCTATACTGTCTTTTCCTTCTTTATTTAATAAACCTGTATATGTTGAAAATTTTATATTTGGAAATATATCTGATATTATCTCATCTTTTGTTCTACCTATTGTATTAACTGATCCATGAATATACTTTATTATGTAATCTTTCATTTGTTCTAATATTTCATTTTGTGGTGCTAAATAAAGTATTTCTTCATTTTTATGTTCCATTAATTGTGATAAAGCAACAAAGCTTTTTCCTGCACCTGTTGGTAATATTACTGATGCAAATCTATTTTCTTCAAATATTTCATTTGCTTTTTCAACTGCTCTTTGTTGATATGGTCTTAATCGTATTCCAGTTTCTTTAATATCATAATATCCCAAAAAACTTTCAACTCTTTCTATTGAAAGTTCTTGTTTTAAATCTGATAAATTAGTCTTTATCATCCTGTCATATTGTTCTAAGCGTTTTTCTTTTATACTCTCAGGTGTGTCTTCTTCTTTAATTTCAAAATCATTTTTTCTTGTTAATATATTTAATAAAATTGTTGGAATTTCATCCTTATTTATTCCTTGTTCTTCTAATTTCTTGTATAAATCGCCACAATGTTCATCTTGCATTTTTTGCAACAGATTATTTTTTTCTTCAAATGTAAATTCATCAATTCCAATTTTCTGCCAATCATATAAAGAAAATATAGCTTCTGCATAATACTTATCTCTTGTTATTTTTTCTTGTGTTTGTATCTGTTCAAAATTTGAAGTCATAATATTTCTTACATTTGATAATCCCCCTTTTTCTAATATTTCTATTTGTTCTTTATCTGTTAAACTTTTTATTTGATCTACTAATCCAATTTCATTTGGTTTCAAATTCAAATTTACTGACTCACTAATTTTATAACCTTTATTACTCTTTCTTGTTAATATTTCAGGTTCTATGTCAAATCCATTTTTTTCAATGTACTCTATAATCCTTTCATATTTAGAATTATCTCTTGTTATTTTTCTTAGTAATCCTGCTAATACTCTTGCATTTGACTGACTCTTTGCTAAGTAAAACATATTTTTTACAATAGAATTTGCTATCCCATATTCTATTTTTCCATTTGTAACTTCATATATTTCTTCTATTGTTGTATTTTCTTTTAAACTGTCACTTCTTAAAAACTTACTATTTCCTATCGCTTCAATATTTTGTCCTTTTTTTATAAATTGAATTATTTCATTTTTTAAATCATTAACAATTTTTTTATCTTGTCCTTCTACTTGTTGCAATAATGCAAAAATATTTACCAATTCATTAGGTAATTTTATAATATCTTCTTTTTGAATATCTCCATAGTGTATTAATTCAATTGATGAAACTGCATTTCCAATTGTTTGAAGTAATAAATTATTATTTGCTGTGTGTGGAATTATAGGTTTCATTCCACCGTTTCTTTCAAGTAGTGTTAATTTTGCAACAATTTTATTTTTTTCTATTGATTGTTCTGTACTAAAAGCCTGATAATTACTAATTCTTGAATTAGGTGCTTTATAAGACATTCCTCTTCTTATTCTTGATTTGCTTGAAGTAATTTTTTTCTTTGAAGTATATCTTGTTTCTATCGCATTTTTAATTTCATATAATGTTTTTGCCTTATCAATTTTATCTAGTGTTTCTTTTATTTTCCTGTCTAAATTTACAGTTGAAATATATTCATTAACTTTTTTATTGATTTCTTCTAACATATATTGTCCAGCATCTATGACTTTTTTTCCAAATTCTTTTTTTGGAACTTTTACCATTATATATTCGTCTTTGTAATATCCTCTACCATATGAAATAGATACATTTGCATTACTTGAAAGAGATATACAATTTGTATCTTTTCTGTGGTGCATTTTTATATGATCATATACTTGCTCTAAACTTATTTTAGAATCTTTATTGTATTTTGGTTCATTATTTTCAGGATTGTTTTCATATCTTTCTCTATCTGTTCTTATTCTATTAAAATTTCCCTCTTCATCTAATATGGTTCCTGTTTCTATATCTTGATTGTCTTCCATATTTAATGCTCTAAAAAAGTAATAATTTTCTTCGTCTTCTATTATATTAAATTTATCAATATTAAATATACTTTCCATTTATTTTATTCCTTTGTTATGTTTTGCTAATATTGTATCATAACTATTATAAATATAAAAGATTTTTTGTTGTTTTTTTATTATAGCATTTTTATATTTTAACTAATTTCATGTTGTGTTTGAATTGATTGAAGATGTAAGAATATAAAATTTAAATTTTTTTAACGCTTGCTATACCAAGTTAAATTAAAAAAGAAAAACTATAACTCAATTGAATTATAGTTTCTCCCAAGCTCTACAAATATAGCATCGTTTCCTTAGCCTTTAATTGTTCTGTTCTTTTATCAACATAATATATCACTTCAGCTTCTCCAGTGATATATTCTCTTCCCACTTTTGTATCTAAGGGTTGCGTTTCATAGAAGCTATTTTCTACCCTTCTGAATGGATCAAATCGATCCTTGATAATATGCCCAGTTAAATCTGCCATATTTGCTCCTTTCTTCCTATATATAGGAAAAATTTTTATACATTTTTATTAGATCTATATAATAACATAAATTTAATATAAAATCAACCATTTTTCAATTTAAGTTTTACAATTTACACAAAGAGTATTATCCAATTTAGGTCTATTCATCAACTTTTGTAACTCTATCACAGGAATAGGTAAAAGAGAAATAGCAATAGTAATAATCCATTGAACAGCATTTAATGGAACAACCTCAAAAACATTAGCTAAAAATGGAATAATAACAACAATAGTTTGAATAAAAATACCCAAAATAAAGCTACCCATCAAATATTTATTTTCAAAAAAACCTGTTTCAAAAATCGACTTTTCACTTTTTATATTAAAACTATGAATTAGTTCAAGAAGTCCAATTGATAAAAATGCCATTGTTCTACCAACTTCTAAACCATAATATTTATTTCCAATACTAAAAGCTACTAATGTAAGCATTCCAATCATAATGCCCTCAATAATAATTTTATTCCATAAACCATCTGCAAAAATCCCCTTTCTGCTATTTACAGGTTTTCTCTTCATAATATCCTTTTCAGGATTTTCTAGCCCTAAAGCTATTGCAGGCAATGAATCTGTAACAAGATTAATCCACAATAACTGAATTGCAAGTAAAGGTGATTTTAATCCTAATAGTAATCCCATAAAAATAGTTACAATTTCGCCAATATTTGTTGCAATTAGAAAATGAATAGCCTTTTTTATATTATCATAAATATTTCTACCTTGTTTTACCGCTTCTACTATAGTCACAAAATTATCATCTGTAAGAATAATATCTGCAGCATTTTTAGCAACATCTGTACCATTCTTTCCCATAGCAATTCCAATATCTGCATTTTTTAGAGCGGGACTATCATTTACACCATCACCTGTCATAGCCACAACTGCACCATTTTTTTGCCAAGCTTTCACAATTCTAACTTTATGTTCAGGTGTAACCCTTGCAAACACTGAATAATCTTTAATATTTTTTTCTAATTGACTTTGATTTATTTTATCTAATTCTTGACCTGTTATCGCTTTATCTTTTTTATTTAATATTCCTAAATCTTTAGCAATAGCCTTTGCTGTTTCTAAGTGATCTCCTGTTATCATAACTGTTTTTATTCCTGCATTTTTACAAGTATTTACTGCTTCTTTTACACCTTCTCTTGGAGGATCTATCATTCCTATAAGTCCTACAAATGTTAAATTATTTTCGATACTTGTAGATTCAATTTTAGATGGTATGGTATCAACATCTTTATATGCAACTGCAATTACTCTTAGTGCATTCTGTGCCATCTGACTATTATCATTTTGTATTTTAGATTTTTGTAAAACCTGCACTTTAACATTATAATCATTTTCAAATTCATTAACATCTAAAACCTCTTTAGTACATCTTTCCATTAGAACATCTGGTGCACCTTTGGTTATTATACGATATTTATTTCCTATTTTATGTATTGTTGACATCATTTTTCTATTAGAATCAAAAGGAATTTCATTTACTCTAGGCATATTTATTTCTAACTGACTTTTTATCTTTCCAATATTAATGCCTTCCTCCACAATTG
This sequence comes from uncultured Clostridia bacterium, assembly GCA_948663505.1. Lineage (GTDB taxonomy): Bacteria > Bacillota > Clostridia > TANB77 > CAG-508 > CAG-269. The sequence continues at coordinate 8,820 of CAPNAQ010000010.1, forward strand.
CTCTTTCTGTTGGCTCACCTGAAACATTTTTTATATCATTTTCCACAGTTACTTCACAATCTGTGCATAATGTTGCTAATTGTATTGTAAAATTTTTATTTTTTGCTCTTACATCGACAACTCTCATTTTATTTTGGGTTAATGTACCTGTTTTATCAGAACAAATTACACTACTACTTCCTAATGTCTCAACAGCAGGTAATTTTCTAATTATACTATTTTTCTTTGCCATTTTTGTAACACCTATAGATAACATTATTGTTACTATTGCTGGTAATCCCTCTGGAATTGCTGCAACTGCAAGTCCTACTGATGTCATAAACATTTCTATTGGTTCTATACGTTTTATTAATCCAATTACAAATATTATTATACAAATTGCTAAACATGCTATACCTAATATTTTTCCAACTTCACCTAACTTTTTCTGTAATGGAGTTTCAGGAGCTTCATCTTTAATTATCATATTTGCAATTTGTCCAACTTTTGTATTCATTCCTGTTTCAGTAACCACAGCTTTCCCATGTCCATTTACTGCTATACTTGCCATAAATGCAAGATTTTTCATATCCCCTAATGGTATATCTTTTTTACATATAATATTTGCATCTTTTAAAACAGGTTCAGTCTCACCTGTTAAAGATGATTCTTCTATTTTTAAATTATGACTTTCGATAATTCTACAATCTGCTGGAACGTAATTACCTGCTTCTAGTTCTATAATATCGCCTTTAACTAAATCTTCTGCATGTATTTCAATTTTTTTACCATTTCTAATAGCTTTTGCAATTTGAGGTGTCATCTGCTTTAATGCTTCTATTGATTTTTCTGCTTTTGCTTCCTGTATAACTCCCATGAGAGCATTAAAAATTACTATTCCTATTATTATAATAGAATCAACATAGTCATTTTCTCCTTGCATTCTTGATACTACAGCTGATACTATTGAGGCTAATATTAATATTATTATCATGAAGTCATTAAATTGTTTTAAAAACTTTATTACTAAGCTTTCTTTCTTTTTTTCTTCTATTTTGTTTCTTCCATATTTTTCTTTCCTTATTTTTACTTCTTCTTCTGATAATCCTGTTTTTTCATTTGTACTTAAGTTTCTTATTACTTCTTCTTTTTTTAGTGTCTGCCACATAATTTTCACTCCTTTGTTTTTTCTTTTATAATGTATATGTAGCTTGTACTTTTTTTATTACTTGATTTAATCTGAAACATTTAGGATATTTTGTCATATTATGTTTATGAGGTGGTTTTATGATAATAAATTCCATAATATTAGCTGTTTCTAGTAGCATTGATTCTTTAGGAATTGGTATTACATATGGAATTAGAAATACAAAAATTTCATTAATAGGAAAATTAATATTATTATTAATCTCTATAATAATAACTTACATCTCCTTATTTTTCGGAGATTTCCTAAAATTATTTTTACCTGACTTTATTGAAGGATTTATTGGAAGTGGATTTTTTATACTGATTGGATCTTATATATGTTTTCAAGCTTTAAAAAGTAGTAATAAAGATTCGAATATTTTTAATGATCCTATCTCCTCTGACTTGGACCATTCTAATGTAATTGATTCTAAAGAATCTTTATTCTTGGCAATTGCCTTATCTTTAGATAGCTTTTGCATTGGTATTTGTGGTAGTATTGTTGATATTAATTTGATTTTTTTCCCTTTTCTTGTTAGTGGTTTTCAATTACTTTTCTTGTCTTTGGGAAATTTTATTGGTAGATATATCCATAAGTTTAGTAATTTGCCTGAAAATATTTGGTCTGTTTTTTCTGGACTTATACTTATAGTTTTTGGAATTTTAAAAATATTATGTTAATGTCCAAAGGGGACTGTCCCCTTTGGACATTTATATCAAAAATGTAGCATACAATGGAACTGATTTTATCCCATTTTCAAATCCAAAATTTTTACTTGAAATTCGTATACTATATTCAGGTTTATACTGTTTTATAAATGAATTAAGACTTTTAGATTTCGTTTTTTCTGATGTTTTTACCTCAATTGGTATAATTTTCTCATCTTTTATAATAATAAAATCCACTTCTGATCCATTTGTTGTTTCCCAATAATATAATTCATAACCATTTTGTACTAATTGATTTGCAACATAATTTTCTGTAATTGCTCCTCTATACAGTTGATTATATTCATTTAAATTATTACTTGTAATTTTTGCCTTATTTGAAAGTAATCCAACATCACTCATATATATTTTAAATGCAGATATATCTGTATACATATTTGGAGGAACATCACCTCTTGTAGTTCTATCACATTTTAATACCAATCCTGCATTAATTAACCAATCTATAGATTCTCCAAATATAGAAGCTCTTGCACCTTTTTGTATCATAGAAAATTGAAATTTTTTATTTTCCTTCCCTAATTGATTAGGTATGGACTCATATGCTGAAATTGTTTTTATACTTTGACTATTCTCTGTATATTTTGCCATATCTGCAGTATAAGCTGAAAGAATTAAATTTTGAATCTCTGTATATTTTATTGTTTCTGTTTTTTTCAAATAACTTTCTACTACCATTGGCATCCCACCAACAATTAAAAATTCTTTATATAATTCTAATGCTTCCTTATGTAGTGTTTCATTTATTGGTTTATTTTGTCCAAATGATTCCTTAATTTCTTTTATCAGTAATTCCTTATTATTTGCCCATAAAAACTCTTCAAAATCTAATGGATATACTGTTTTCATTATTACTTTACCTACTGGAAATGAATATTTTTCTCTATTAATTGATACACCTAGTAAGCTTCCAGCAGCAATTATGTCATATTCTGGTGCTTGTTCTGTAAAATATTTTAATGATGTTAATGCTCTATTACAATTTTGTATTTCATCAAAAAATATAAGTGTTCCATATGGTATTATTTCTGTATTGTAAAAGTTTTCTAATACTTTTATTATATTTTCTGGTGATACACTTGTTTCAAAATATGGTATTATTTTTTCATCTTGCTCAAAATTCACATATACCATATTTTTATAATTATTCTTTCCAAATTCTGTCACTATATATGTTTTTCCAACTTGCCTTGCTCCATATAAAATAAGTGGCATCTTATTTTCTTTTAAGTTTTTCCATTTTATTAAATAATCATATATCTTTCTCTTCATTTGAAACTCCTACTTTGTATTTTCTTTATTATACATTACTTTTTCTCACATGTCAATTTAATTGTATTTTTTAACATTTTTTTGTATATAAAAATGTTAATGTTCAAAAAAATGTCCCAAATGGACATTTTTTTGAACATTATTTTTTCAACTTCATAGATAACAACTTAGAAATACCACTCTCTTCCATAGTAACACCATAAACAGAATCAGCAACCTCCATAGTACCCTTTCTATGAGTAATAACCAAAAACTGAGTGGTCTCAGTAAACTTTTTCAAATAATCAGCATATCTAAATACATTAACATCATCTAAAGCTGCCTCAATCTCATCAAGAACACAGAAAGGTGCAGGATTAATTCTTAGAATAGCAAATAGTAATGCAATTGCAGTAAAAGCCTTTTCTCCACCAGATAAAAGAAGCATACTTTGTAACTTCTTTCCAGGAGGTTGAACAGTAATTTCAATACCACATTCTAAGATATTTTCTTCATCTTCAAGTTTTAATTCAGCTTTACCCCCACCAAACAATTCAGCAAAAACCTCTCCAAAGTTTTTATTTATAACTTTAAATTTTTCCCTAAACTGTTCTTTCATAATTTGAGTCATATCTGAAATAACTTTCCTTAACTGACTCATAGTACTTTCTAAATCTAGTCTTTGCTCACTCATAAAGTCATATCTATCTTTTAAACTTTTATATTCTTCTATTGAATCAACATTTACACTTCCAAGTTCTCTAATGTCAGTTCTTAATGTATTAACTCTTCTTTGTGTTACAGCAACATTTTCTGGTTTCTGATAATCACCTACATTGTTTGGAGTAAGTTCATACTCTTCCCACATTTTACTAATAACTTGATTAATATCTTCTTCTATTTTAGACTTTCTAACGTCTAATTTTACAAGTTGACCTTTTAAGTCTTCAATAATTTTAAATTTATTAGTTATTTCATCTTCTTGTTTTGAAAGATTTTCACTTTTTTCTTGTCTTTGTTTTTTCATTTTATCAATTTTTGAACTACTACTTTTTACACTTTCTTGTATTTGTTCAATCTTTTGAATAGTTTCATTTATTGATTTTTCTAAGTTTTCATTATCTAATTTTATTTGTGCAATTTGATTTTTCTTATTTTCTATACTTGCATTTGCATTTGTTAATTCTAAATTAATTCTTTCTTGAATTTCTTCTATTGAGCTTTCACTTTCATCAAATGAAGATACAGAAATTTTTAAATTAGTTATATCAAAATTTAAATCATCAATGTATTTTTGATCATCTTTATTTAGTTCTGCAAATTCAGAAATAATCTTTGAAAACTCTTCATTCTGTTTTGATATTTCTTCAATTTGTTTTTGTATTTCATCTTTATTTTGGTTAGCCTCTTTCTTTTGATTATCTAGATTAGATTGTTCTTCTTTTAGCCTATCTAATCTATTTTGAAGCTTTTCAATATTTTCATCTATTGATAAAATTTTCTGTTTCTGTGTAGCATATGTAATATCAATTTCTTGTAACTCTTTTTCTAAATTAGCAGATAATTCAAAAGTTCCTTCAATAGATTCTTCATATTTCTGTTTGTCATCTTGTAAGTTTTGAATTTTATCTTTTAAATCTTTTATTTCCTTTTCCAGTTTTTCAATCTCTTTACCTCTACCTAAAATATTAACAGTTTTTTTAGCAACAGATCCACCTGTTATGCTACCAGATGAATTAATTAAATCTCCTTCTTGTGTTACTATTCTAAAACTATATCCATTTTGTTTTGCAACATTAATCGCAGTATTCATGTTATCAACAATAACAGTTCTTCCAAGTAAATTTAATATAATTTGTTCATATTTTTTATTATATTTTACTAAATCTGATGCAATTCCTATTACACCTTTTTCATTTCCATTTATTTTATCTAATTTCTTTCCTTTAACAGATGAAAGTGGTAAAAATGACGCTCTTCCTAAATTATTTTTTCTTAAATGTTCTACTAATTTTTTAGCATCTTCTTCTGTTTCTGTCACTATATTTTGAAGGCTTGCACCTAAGCACATCTCAATTGCAGTTTGTAAATTACTTGGAACATCAATAATATTTGCTAAAACCCCATGCATCCCCTTTCCAAGTTCTTTAATATTTTCACAATCTTTAAGTAAAGATTTTACACTTTTTATATAACCTTCTTTTTCTTTTTCTGTCTCTATTAAAAATTTTAATCTTGATTCTTTTATTCTCATCTCACTAGATAAAGAATTTACATTGTCTTCAAATGATTTTATCTTTTGACTTGCTTCTTGTTTTTGTTTTGTTAATTCTTCTAATGTTTTATTTGTTTTGTTTCTCTTATTTTCAATTTCATTAAAATCTTTTGCAATATCTTCTCTTGTAAGTCTTGTACTATCTAATTCTGAAATAGTACTCTGCATTTCTTGTTTTATTTGCATTTGCCTTTTTTCATAGTTTTGATAATTTATATTTTGCGTATTAATATCTGATTGCAACTCATACTTCTTATCAGTATTTTGTTCAACTTGTTGCTTATATCCTTCAATTTCAAGTTCTTTTGTAGATAATTTCTGTGTTATTTTATCAAGTTCTTCTTGTTTATCTCTTAATTCTTTCTCAAATTTTTCTTTATTTTGTTTTAAACTATCCCTTTTTGCCTCTTTTTGTTCAATTTCTTCTTTTAACTCATTTATCCTAATATTTTGTTCTTCTATTTCTTTTGAAAATCTTTCACTATTTTCATTATTATTTGCAATTCTTGTTTTAGCAACATTTATATCTGAATTTAATTGCTCAACTTGCTTTTGACTTTCAAAACCTAGATTTGACATATTTTCAATCGCTTCAGTTATTTCATCTATACTTTCTTTTAGTTCTTCTTTTAATATCTTAACTTTTTCTAGTTTTCCTTCTTCATCATTACATTGTGATTGCATTATTTCTATATCTTTTACTAAATTTTCTAAATCTTGTCTATACTTTTCTATGTTATATACAAATAATCCTATTTCTATACTTTTTAGCTCTTGTCTTAAATTTAGATATTTTTTAGCTTTATCCGCTTGGATTTGTAAAGGCTCTAAATTACCTTCTATTTCTGTTAAAATATCATTAATTCTAAGAAGATTTAATTTTGTGTGTTCTAGTTTTTTTTCTGATTCTTGTTTTCTCGTTCTATATTTTACTATACCTGCTGCTTCTTCAAAAATGTTTCTTCTGTCTTCAGATTTGTTACTTAAAATTTCATCTATCTTTCCTTGACCTATTATTGAATACCCATCTTTTCCAATTCCTGTATCCATAAATAATTCAAGAACATCTTTTAATCTACATGGTACTTTATTTATATAATATCCTGTCTCTCCACTTCTGTAAATTTTTCTAGTAACTGTAACTTCTGTATACTCTATTGGCAAAGCTCCATCACTATTATCAAATACTAGAGAAGCTTCTGCATACCCTAATGATTTTCTATTTTGCGTTCCTGCAAAAATAACATCTAGGGATTTTGCTCCTCTTAGTGATTTCATACTTTGCTCTCCTAAGACCCATCTTATACTGTCTGATATATTGCTCTTTCCAGATCCATTTGGTCCTATTACTGTTGTTATTCCTGGCATTAGTTCTAATATTGTTTTATCTGCAAAGGATTTAAATCCTTGTAATTCTAATCTTTTTAAATACATTTCTCTCACCATTCACTTTTTTGTCCATTTTTGCCAATGTCCAAAGGGGACGTTTCCTTTTGGACATATTTTCATTCTATAATATCTTTTAAAAAAAAGCAAGAATATTTTCTTAATGTCCAAAGGGGACAGTCAGTAAGAATATGCAAAAAGAAACGCCCCTTTGAACAAAAAATCTCTTGACATCACTATATATTTAGAATATACTAAAAACATAATAATTCAAATAAAAAGGAGGCATAACATGGATAACTTAATAGAAATCAGATGGCATGGTAGAGGAGGCCAAGGAGCAAAAACAGCATCACTATTACTAGCAGATGCAGCATTTAATACTGGAAAATACATTCAAGGATTTCCTGAATATGGGCCAGAAAGAATGGGGGCACCAATAACAGCATATAACAGAATAAGTGACAAACCAATAACAGTACACAGTAACATATATGAACCTGACTATGTAGTAGTTGTTGATGAAACACTATTAGAATCAGTATCTGTTACAGAAGGCTTAAAAGAAACAGGAGCAATAGTAATAAACACAACAAAATCACCTGAATACTTAAAAAAAGTATTAAAAGGATATAAAGGAAAAATTTATACAATTGATGCAAGAAAAATATCAACAGAAGCATTAGGAAAGTACTTTCCTAACACACCAATGCTTGCCGCAATAGTAAAAGTAAGTGGAATTATGACTGATGAAGCATTTTTAGAAGATATGCAAGGATCATTTAAACATAAATTTGCCAAAAAACCTGAAGTAATAGACGGAAATATGAAAGCAATAGAAATGGCATTAAAAGAAATAACAAAAATTCAATAGTGTGACAACGTGACAACAGGGGCGGGTTATTTTGTCACACTTTTACATGAATTTATTAAATTATATTATATATTTTATGTGACAAAATAACCCGCCCCCATTGTCACGTTGTCACATAAAGTGGAGAGAAGGGATGAAATTATGACTGATATAAACAAAACAACACCTATGGAAGATTTAAGCATAGGTGGAAACATTTATACAGCAGCAAATGCAAGAGAATTTAAAACAGGAGACTGGAGAAGTGTAAGACCAGTATGGATAGAAGAAAAGTGTAAACAATGTGGTTTATGTTTTCCAGTATGTCCAGATAATGCAATTCCTGTATGTAAAGATTCTTTAAAAAGAACTGATTATAATTATGATTATTGCAAAGGATGTGGAGTATGTTCAAAAGCATGTCCATTTGGAGCAATAGAGATGAAGGAAGAAGGTGTAAATGAGTAATGAGTATAAGAGAAAGATTAAGTGGTAATGAAGCTGTAGCCACAGCAATGAAGCAAATAAATCCTGATGTTGTCGCAGCATTCCCTATTACACCATCAACAGAAATTCCTCAATATTTTTCGACTTTTGTTGCTAATGGTTCAGTTGATACTGAATTTGTTGCTGTTGAAAGTGAACATAGTGCTATGAGTGCTTGTATTGGTGCACAAGCTGCAGGTTCAAGGGCTATGACAGCTACTTCTGCAAATGGTTTATCTTTAATGTGGGAAATGATTTATATAGCTTCAAGTTTAAGACTTCCAATTGTTTTAAATCTTGTTAATAGAGCTGTATCAGGTCCATTAAATATACACTGTGACCATTCAGATGCAATGGGTGTTCGTGATAGTGGTTGGATAATGCTATTCTCAGAGAATAACCAAGAAGCTTATGATAATAATTTAATGGCTCATAAAATTGCTGAAAATCAAAATGTGCAATTACCTATTATGATTTGTCAAGATGGATTTATAACATCACATTCAATTGAAAATATTGAATTAGAAGAAGATTCAGAAGTTAAAAAGTTTGTTGGTGAGTATCATCCTGAACATTATTTATTAAATAAAAAAGAGCCTATTGCTGTAGGACCTTTAGATTTACAAGCATATTTATTTGAACATAAAGCTCAGCAAGCCGAGGCTATGAAAGCTGCAAAGCAAGTTATTTTAGATGTTTCTAAAGATTTCGAAAAGTGGACTGGTAGACATTATGAATTATTTGAAGAATATAAATTATCAGATGCAGAAATTGCAATTGTTTGTATGAATTCAACTGCTGGAACTGCAAAAGCTGTAATTGATAAATTAAGAGAAAATGGTATAAAGGCAGGTTTATTAAAAATAAGAGTTTATAGACCTTTCCCTAGTGATGAAGTTGCTAAAGCTCTAAGTGATCTAAAAGCAATTGCTGTTTTAGATAGATCCGATTCTTTAAATGCAATTGGTGGAGCTTTATTTGAAGATGTTACTTCTAGCATGTATGTTGCTAAAAAACAAGTTCCTATTGTTAATTATATTTATGGTATTGGTGGTAGAGATACTACTGAAAAGGATATTGAGTCAGTGTTTACAGATTTAACTGAAATTGTTTCTACTGGAAGTGTAGGAACACCTTATAGATATTTAGGATTAAGAAAGGGGGCTAACTAATATGGCATATAATTTAAAAGAAGTAGTTGCTAATAAGCCTTCAAGATTTACAGAAGGTCATAGAATGTGTGCAGGATGTGGCGCACCAGTTGTAGCAAGACATATTTTAAGAGCATTAAAAGAAGAAGATCATGCAGTAATTGCAGGTGCAACAGGATGTATGGAAGTATCAACATTTATATATCCATATACAGCTTGGACAGATTCATTTGTACATACAGCATTTGAATGTGCTGGTGCAACATTATCAGGAGCAGAAGCCGCATATAAATCACTTAAAAGACAAGGAAAACTACCACAAGACGAACATACTAAATTTATTGCTTTTGGTGGAGATGGTGGAACTTATGATATAGGATTACAATCATTATCAGGTGCTATGGAGAGAGGACATGATATGTTGTATGTTTGTTATGATAATGGAGCATACATGAATACAGGTATTCAACGTTCATCTGCAACACCAAAATTTGCAGATACAACAACATCACCTGCAGGAAAAGTAATTCCTGGTAAAATGCAATCAAGAAAAGATTTAACTAAAATAATGGTTGAGCACCATTTACCTTATGTTGCCCAAACTGCAGCTGTAAATAATATGAAAGATTTATATGAAAAAGCTGAAAAAGCTATCTATACAGAAGGTCCAACATTTTTAAATGTTATGGCTCCTTGTCCAAGAGGATGGGGCTATGCAACAGAAGATTTAATGCAAATAAATAAATTAGCTGTAGAAACATGCTATTGGCCTTTATATGAAGTTGTTGATGGTGTTTATCATATTACTTATAAACCAATTAAAAAACTTCCTATAGAAGAATTTTTAAAACCACAAAAGAGATTTAAACATATGTTTAATCCAGGTAATGAGTGGATGATTGAAGAATTCCAAAAAGAAGTTGATAAAAGATGGCAAGAACTTTTAGATTTAGAAGCACTTAATAATAAATAAGAGAAGAGCAAAAGAGGCTTAAAATTTCTTGACTTTTTAGATTACTTTTAATGCCTCGTCTTTCCTCTGTATAACTTATCTGTAATTCTTCTTCATTTTATTCCGCATAAGTTATTTGTAGTTCGCTTTGCTCTTACAACTAACTTAACTTCATTTCATACAGCTAAGAAATGTTTATATATTAATAGAACTTTTCTATAATAAAATTTAGGAAGTAAGTTTAGACTAACTTACTTCCTTATTTAACTAATCAATATCATATTTTGGCTTAGTACTATATGTAGTATGCAAATACTTATGAGCAATATGACTACCTGGTTTTTCTAAAAACTCATCATATAAATTCTTAATTACAGGATTCTCATGAGACTTCCTGATAATACTCTTTTCATCAATTACATATAAGCTATCACTTCTTAGTTTTCTAACATCTACAGTTGATCTTATTTTAGAACTTTTAATAGGTTGACCTCCACCCATAACACAACCTCCAGGACAAGCCATTATTTCCACAAAATGATAAGGAGATTTATTCTCTTTAATCTGTTCCATTATTTTCTTAGCATTAGCTAATCCACTTACAACTGCAATTTTAACATCTATTCCAGCAATATTAATAGTTGCCTCTTTTATTCCTTTTTCTCCTCTCACCTCTTTATATTCTATTTTATCTATATTTCTATTTTCCAAAGTATCAACAGCAGTTCTTATCGCTGCCTCCATTACACCACCAGTTGTACCAAAAATAGCGCCTGCTCCACTTGCTTCCCCCATAGGATTATCAAAGTCATCATCTTCTAATCCCACAAAGTCAATATTAGCTTGTTTAATCATTCTAGCTAACTCTCTTGTAGTAATAACATAATCAACATCTCTAACACCATCAACTTCCATTTCAGCTCTACTACATTCATACTTCTTGGCAATACATGGCATAACAGATACTGTACAAATTTTATTTTTATCAATACCAAATTTATTTGCAAAATATGATTTAATAACTGCTCCAAACATTTGATGTGGTGACTTACAGCTTGATAAGTGATCTAAAATCTCTCCATAATTTTTCTCTGAATATCTTACCCATCCAGGACTACAAGATGTAATCATTGGTAATACTCCATTTGTCTGAATTCTTTCAATAAACTCATTTGCTTCTTCCATAATTGTAAGATCTGCTCCTGTATTTGTATCAAAAACTTTATCAAAACCTATTCTTTTTAGTGCTGATACCATTTTGCCCTTAGCATTTGTTCCTATTGGCATTCCAAATTCTTCTCCAATAGCAACTCTTACAGCTGGTGCTGTTTGTACCACAACATATGTATCAGGATCTTTTAATTTTGCCCAAACATCATTTATTGATTCTTTTTCATGTAATGCTCCTGTAGGACAACTTTCAATACACTGTCCACAAAATGTGCAATCAACATCATTTAAACTATTATCATAAGTTGTTGATATACAAGATTCAAAACCTCTTTCAACACAGTCTATTGCACCGATTTCTTGCACATTTTTACATGTTGCCACACATCTTCTACATAATATACATTTATTGAAATCTCTTACAATCGCAGGAGATTTGTCATCTATTTTATGTTTTGTCATTTCACCTGGAAACTCTATATCTAATATATTAAATTTTTCTGCTAATGCTTGTAATTCACAATTTCCTGAACGTGTACATGTTAAACAGTCTTTTGCATGGTTTGATATTATTAAATCTAAAATTACATGTCGTGCTTCTAATACACTTGGTGTATGTGTATGTACTACCATTCCTTCTTCAACTGTTTGTATACATGATGTTGCAAATCCTTTTCTTCCTTCTACTTCTACTATACACATTCTGCAGTCTCCAACTTCGTTTATTTCTTTTAAATAACATAATGTTGGTATGTCTATTCCTGCTTGCTTCGCTGCTTCTAATATTGTTGTTCCTTTTGGTACTGCTATTTTTTGGTTGTCTATTGTTAATTTTATTAAATTATCACCCATATTTATATTTTTCCTTTCACTTCGCTTCGCTCTTTCTTTGTGTCCATCGGGGACTGTCCCCTTTGGACAAAAACTATTCAATAGCTTTAAATGGACATGTACTAATACATGTACCACACTTTATGCATTTATTCTTATTTATTTTTCTGATGTCTCTTCCTTCACCCTCAATAGCATTAACAGGACAATTCTTTTGGCATATTCCACAACCTTTGCACTTTTCGCCATTCACTGATATATCAGCCAATTCTTTACATTCTTTAGTTTTACATTTCTTTTCTATAGCATGTTCTTTAAATTCTTCCCTAAAATATCTTAATGTACTTAATACTGGATTTGGTGCGCTTTGTCCTAAACCACATATACTTGCTTTTTTTATATTTATAGCCAATTTTTCTAATTTATAAATATCATATTCTGTTCCTTCACCTTTACATAGTCTTTCCAAAATTTCAAGCATTCTCTTTGTACCAATTCTGCATGGTGTACATTTTCCGCAGCTTTCTTTTACAGTAAATTCTAAATAAAATTTTGCTAGATTTACCATACATTTAGTATCGTCCATGACTATTAATCCACCTGATCCCATCATTGATCCTATTGCTGTTAATGATTCATAGTCTATTGGTGTATCTAAATGTTCTGCAGGTATACATCCACCTGAAGGTCCTCCTGTTTGTGCTGCTTTAAATCCTCTTCCTTTTGGTATTCCTCCTCCTATGTCATAAACAATTTCTCTTAATGTTGTTCCCATTGGTACTTCTACAAGTCCTACATTATTTACATTTCCTCCTAATGCAAATACTTTTGTTCCTTTTGAATTTTCTGTTCCTATACTCGAATACCACTCTGGTCCCTTTAAAATGATTTTTGTTATATTTGCTAATGTTTCTACATTATTTATAACTGTTGGTTTTCCAAATAATCCTTTACTTGCAGGATATGGTGGTTTTACTCTTGGTTGACCTCTTTTTCCTTCAATTGATTCTAATAATGCTGTTTCTTCTCCACATACAAATGCCCCTGCTCCAAGCCTAATATCTATATCAAACTTAAATCCTGTTCCAAGTATATTTTCTCCTAATAATCCATATTCTCTTGACTGTTTTATTGCTATTTTTAGTCTTTGTACAGCTATTGGATATTCTGCCCTTACATATATATATCCTTGATTTGCTCCTATTGCAAATCCAGCAATAGCCATTGCCTCTAACACACTATGTGGATCTCCCTCTAATATGCTTCTATCCATAAATGCTCCTGGATCTCCTTCATCTGCATTACATACTATATATTTTTGCTCTCCTTCCTCTTTTTTTGCAAAGCTCCATTTCTTTCCTGTTGGAAAACCTGCTCCTCCACGACCTCTTAATCCTGATTTAGTAATTAATTCAATTACTTGTTCTGAATTCATCTCTCTTAAAACTTCCTCTAATGCTTTATATCCATCAAATGCAATATATTCATCTATATTTTCAGGATCAATTATTCCACAGTTTTTTAATGCTATTCTTTCTTGTTTTTTATAAAAATCTAGCTCATTAAGCTTATTTACTATATTTCCATCTATATTTTTGCACATTAGTCTTTCTACTTTTTTTCCTTCAATTATATGCGAATTTATAATCTCTTCACAATCTTGTGGTTCTACATGTGCATAAAATGTTTCCTCAGGTCTTATTATTACTATTGGCCCTTTTGCACAAAGTCCAAAACATCCTGTTTGAATTACTCTCACATTTTTTATTTTTTTCTCTTCTATTATTTTTCTAAGATTTTCTATAATTTGGGGTGATTTTGATGATGTACATCCTGTTCCTCTACATACTAATATATGTTTTTCTCTAGTATCTGCTTTTGTATTTACTCTTAAATCTAGCTCAGTTCTTTTTTCTATTCTTATTTTTTCTATTTCTTCAATTGTTTTCATTCATATTCGCCTCCTTGTACTCTTTTATAAAATTATTCTTTCATATATTTATCTATTACTTCATCAAATTGTTTTACTGTTGCATTTCCATAAACTTCATCATTTACCATAAATACTGGTGCTAAACCACATGCACCTACACATCTGACATCATCTATCGAAAATTTGCCATCTTGTGTTACTTCTCCTGCTTCTATTTTTAATCTTTCTTTTGCTCTGTCTAGTATCTTTTGTGATCCTTTTACATAACATGCAGTTCCTAAACAAATTGATATATTGTATTTTCCTTTTGGGGCTAATGTGAATCTTGAATAAAATGTTATAACTCCATATATTTCTGCCATTGGTATTGATAATTCTTCTGATATAGTTATTTGTGATTGTTTTGGTATGTACCCATATTTTTCTTGTATTTCATTTAAGATTGCTATTAATTGATTTCTTTCTTTTGGGTATTTTTTTATTATTTCTTTTGTTTCTTCTTTTAGCTTTTTTATTACACATTTTTCTTCCATTTACTAACTCACTCCATTCTTTTGTCCATAGGGATTATCCCCATGTCCATTGGGGACATTTCTTTTTGAACATTCTTTGTTTTTTTGATTATATCAAATTATATTTTTCACTTCAATAATTTATGACAATTTTCTACAAAGTTTAGATTTTAACAACACTCTCCTCGTCTTTTATGTATATAACTTATCTTTAATTTACTTTGTTTCAATTGCTAAAAATTGTTCACCCACAAAAAAAGCAAAAGTAATAAAATATTACCTCTGCTTAATTACTAATATATATATTCTCCAGTTTCATAACACATAACTAATTTTATAATAAAAAGAATCTAAATGTATATATTTACTTGTTTTTCTTCATTTATTTCTAAACTTTTTCAATATAAAGTTCATCATTTATTGATACTATTGTATACTTACTTAGATTTTCTATATCTTTTATCTCTTCAAAACTTGCATATTCCTCTATTTGCTCTCTTGCTTCTTTTTGCTTTTCTTCTAGTCTATTTTCTTCTCCTTTTTTTAGATATTTAAATTCTACCATTATTGCTTTATATCCTTTTGCTTTAT